>JBAWHI010000561.1:0-12865 GCA_049593675.1 Nocardioides sp. | reverse complement strand
CCCACCCCCACCTTCCAGCGCAGGTCGCGTCGCCGGGTGACGACCACGCACGACCCGGCACGTGGCGGGTCGCCACGCCTGGTCCTGGTGAAGGAGGACGTGTGGGCGGGCGAGCGGCAGCCGATCTACTGGCTCGGCGAGCACACCACCATCGGCTCGGATCCCGGTGCCGACATCCGCCTGCCGGGGATCGAGCCCTGGCACGCGGTGATAGACCATGACGCCCGCGATGAGTTCGTGCTCACGGCGACCGCCGGAGTGACGCGCGTCCACGGGGCACCGGTGGGCCAGCAGGTCCTGCGGACCGGCACCCGGGTCGAGGTCGGCAAGCACCGCTTGGCCTTCCGCCGCGAGGAGTTCGCCGACCACGGCCGTCCGCACGGCGGGCGGATCGGTGGCGAGGCCGGGCACCAGATCCCCCAGCCACCGCGGGAGCCGTCGCCGTGATCTGCCTGCCGGCATCGGGACACCGCTGAGCGCGCGAGGCCCCGGCTGCGGCCGCCGGCGACTCCCCAGCGTCCTCGCGGCGCATCCACGACGACCCGGCCCCCGTTGCCTGCGGTGGCCCGGGGGCGCAGGATCACGCCATGAGTCGCGAGCGCAGCGTCGGGTCCCCGCTCGGGCGGATCCTCCTGACCGGCCTGTCGTGCGCAGCAGGCTTCGGACTCGTCTACGTCGTGACGGTTCGAACCGTGCCGGGCCGACGCTTCGGGGACGCCTCGCTGCGAGGCGCCCTGTTGACCCGGTCGACCATGGCCGACAGCGCCACCACGGTCCTGGACGTCGTGTCGGTCGCGTCCCTGCTGGGGGCCGTGGCCCTGGTGGCCGTCATCGCGCTGGTGCGGCTGCTGCGGGTGCAGGGCCTCGCCGCGATCGGACTGCTGGTGGGGGCGAACGCCTCGACCTGGGTCTTGAAGCGCTACCTGCTGGAACGACCCGATCTCGGACTCGTCGAGGTCTCTCCGGCGACGCTCAACAGCCTGCCGAGCGGTCACACCACGGCCGTCTTCTCTGCGGTCGTGGCGTTGCTGTTCGTCGTGCCGCTGCGCTGGCGCTCCCCGACCGCACTCACCGGACTCGTGGCAGCGACGGCGACGGCGCTCGCCACGATGTCGGCGGGGTGGCACCGCGCCGGAGACTCGATGGCCTCGTTCCTCCTCGTCGGCGTCTGGGCCGCCGTCGCCGCCGCCGCGGTCGTGACCCTCGACCCTGCTGACGACCCGGCGGAGCGGGGGTCGGTCCCGTGGCCGGGCCCGACCCGGTGGCTGGTCGTCATCTCCGCTACGTCGGTCGCGCTCGGGCTGATGCTGGGCGCCGCCCTGGTCTCGGCCGGCTCGCTCCGAGACGCCACCGTCGGCTCGGGGATCGCCGTCCTCGCCAGCGGTCTGCTGATCGCCGGCACCGGCATCGCCGTGACGCTGGGCGTGCTCGGGATCGTCCCTCGCGAGTCGTCCGGGAACGGCACCTGAGGGGCCGCGCCATGATGTCGGCCCCACAGCGACCGGCGATCAGCGTCAGCCGGAGGCCGGTCGCAGCCGCCCCCACCACCTGCCGACGTGGCTCCCCAGCAGGCGGTAGACCTCGAGGAAGACGATCCCGACGAGTACCGACGCGAGCACCGCGAGCACCGGTCGCCCCGCGTCCTCCAGGCCGGGGTAGACCTGCCACTGCGTCAGGTAGATCCACAGCGAGGCCCCAGCCACCACGTGCACCAGGACCGCGACCGGCCGAGGCAGGTGGACCGGTCGGTCGACGAGCAGCAGCAGGAGGACACCGGCTACCACGAAGACCTCGCGCCGCGGGTCGTCGAAGAAGCCCACGGTCGCCGCCACCGCGACGGCGGCGACGAGCAGCTGCTGCGAGCGGGTGCGAGCGACCGCTGCGACCCATCCCAGGGCCACGCACCACACCACGGCACCGGTCGTGTACCGCTCGACGGACTCGGCCTCGACTCCGACGAGCACGTAGCGGAGCGAGAGGAGCACGAGGAGCACGGCGAACGCGGCGCCGAAGGGCCGCGCCCGCTGCCAGCGATCGAACAGGGGCACCGAGACCAGGGCCGCCGCACCGAGGTAGGTCCACACCAGGCTCTCGAGGAACCAGAACTGCCAGTCCACGGTCCAGCTGTCGCTGCCGGTCGGTCCGTTCAGTAGGACAGCCGTCTGCCACCGGTAGGTGCCGGCGACCAGGATGACGGCCGTGATCCACAGCGCCGCGGGGACCGCGACGCTCCACGCCGACCGCAGGATCGCCCGTCCGCGGGCCGCGCGACCCGGGATCTGGAGGTGGAAGCGCGCCAGGTTGTAGCCGACGAGGGCGAGCAGCACGTGGGCACCGCCCTGGAGCTGCGCCAGGTCTGCGTGTGCGACGAGGATGAGCACCGTCGCCACGGCCCGCAGCGCGACGGACATGTCGATCGGCACCGTGCGGAGGCGGCGTGTCCTTTGGCGTGCGGGGGCTGCCACCAGCTGCTCCGGCGTCAGCTGCGGCCACCCCGTCGGCAGGTCGCCGAGCATCGACCCCAGGCGCAGCGAGACCTCGACGTAGGAGAGCGAGTCACCACCGAGGCCGATGAAGCTGTCGCTGGTCGTCGCGTCGGGGCGGCCCAGCACCACGGCGTACAGGTCGCGGACGGCAGCTGCGCTCGGGGACGCCGCCACGGTGGCCGGGCGGCCGCCGGCAGCGGTCTCCTCGAGCGACCGGGCCTCCTCGACGTGTCTCGACAGCGCCGCATGGTCGGGCTTCCCCGACGGCGTCTGGGGCAGCCGGTCGAGTGCGACGACCCGGACCGCCCCGGCCGGCAGCTGGGTGCGATCGCGAAGGAGCCGCGCGATCGCCTCCCTGCGCCGAGGCCGATCGGTGAACGCCCAGAGCTGGTCGTGCCCGGCGACGACCCAGGCCCGGCAGTCGGCGGTCGCCAGGTCTGCCTCCAAGCGCTGGAGGTCGATGCGAAGACCGAAGACCTTCGCGACGCGGTTGATCCGACCGACGATCTCCCAGAGTCCGTCGTCGGACTGTCGCGCCAGGTCGCCGGTGCGCAGCTGCGTGAGGCCGGGGCCGTCGGCGAGCTCGTCGGGGTGCTCGGCGTACCCCATCATCACGTTCGGGCCCTCGTAGACCAGCTCCCCCACGCCCGGTTCGAGGTCGATGCCGTCCACGCGGGGCCGCTCCAGGTGGAAGTTGCCACCGGGGATCGGGATGCCGATCGCCTCCGGACGGTCCGCAGCCAGGTGCGGCGGCAGGTAGGCCATCCGGGCCGTGGCCTCGGTCTGTCCGTACATGACGACGAGGTCCCAGCCCCGACGCCGACCGAGCTCGGCGTAGGCACGCACGCGCCGCGGTTCCATGCGGCCACCCGCCTGGGTGAGGCAGCGCAGGCTCGGCAGGTCCCGGTCGCGGAAGCCGGCGGCCTCGAGCAGGTCGAAGGTGTACGGCACCCCGGGGAGTGTCGTGACCTCCGCCTCGGCGGCGAGGTCCCAGAAGCACTCGTCGGCGACCGACAGCTCGGTCAGCACCACCCCAGCACCGCTCAGCAGGTGGCTGTTCAGGACCGAGAGCCCGTAGCAGTAGTGCATCGGCAGCGTGGTGATCGCGCGGTCGGCGGGGCCGATGCCGAGGTAGTCCACGATGCTGCCGGCGTTCGCGATCAGGTTGGTGCGCGAGAGACGGACCAGCTTCGGGGACCCCGTCGAGCCGGAGGTGCTGAGCAGCAGGGCCAGCTCCGGGTGGAGATCGTGCCGGGTCCCCGGTCGGACCTCGCGCGGACGCCCCTCCGACGTGGTGTGCAGGACGTCGGGGTCGTACCGCTCGACGTAGTCGGCACGCCGCGCCACGTCGCCCGGAGCCACCAGCAGGACGGGGTGCTGTCCCTCCAGCGCTGCCAGGTAGGTCACGATCGACTCGACGTCGTTGCCGGCCTCGAGCAGGACGAGACGGCGCACCGGGCCCAGCTCCTCGCGCCGACGACCCACCAGCCGAGCGAGCTCGCCGTAGGACAGGGACCCGCCGGCGAAGATCAGGGCGGGATCGTCGGGTCGGCCGCCCAGGAGCGGGTGCGTCGCGAGGGGGGCGGCAGTTCGCAGCCCCGGCCCGACCCTCGGGCCTGACCCGACCTGGTCGGTGCTCACGCGCCGGGCGTCCCGTCGAACGCGAGCACCGGGCCGACGACCGTGAGCTCCACCTTCGTCCCCGGCGCGGGGACGCCCCCGGAGGGCACCCGAGCGATCACGACGGTGGGCGCGGAGCCGATGGAGTCCGGCTCGATGACTCTGGCGCGCAACGTGGCGTCGTGGCCGAAGAAGCTGACGTCGAGGACCTCGGCGACCACGCCCGCGGCAGGTCCTGCGCCGGACAGGTCGGTGACGAGCACCTGCTCGGGTCGTACGGCGAGCAGCACCTCACCCGTGGCGGCGGAGACCAGCGGCAGCTGGCCGAGCGCGCACCGGGCGGTGCCGCCGACAGCGGTCCCCGGCAGCAGGGTCGCGTTGCCCACGAAGCCCGCGACGGTGGAGGTGGCCGGGTTCAGGTAGATCTCGTCCGGCCGAGCGACCTGGAGGAAGCGGCCGCCCACCATCACCGCGACCTGGTCGGCCAGCGACAGCGCCTCGCCCTGGTCGTGGGTGACGAGCACACCGGTGGCACCGCTCGCCCGCAGCGCCCGGGCGACCGCCCGGCCGGTGTCCTCGCGCAGGCCGGCGTCCAGCGAAGAGAACGGCTCGTCGAGCAGGATCAGCGCCGGGTCCGGCGCGAGCGCCCGCGCCAGCGCCACCCGCTGCTGCTGGCCGCCCGAGAGCTCGTGCGGGAAGCGGGTCGCCACCGCGGGCGAGAGCTCGACGAGGTCGAGCATCTCCGCGACCCGGGTCGATCTCCGGGCGGCACGCGTGAGCCCGAAGCCCACGTTGGCTGCGACGTCGAGGTGCGGGAAGAGGGCGCCCTCCTGGGGCACGTAGCCGATGCGTCGTGCCCGCGGAGGGACCGAGCGGCCCGGCTCGGCGACCACCTCGCCGCCGATCGTGATGCTTCCGGCGTCCGGGGCGAGGAACCCCGCGATGAGGCGGAGCAGCGTCGTCTTGCCGCACCCCGACGAGCCGAGCACGGCGGTGATGCCACCCGGCACGTCGAGGTCGATCCCGTCCAGCACCCTCGTCGCCCCGAACGACCGGGACAGGCCGGACACCCGCAGGCCGGTCACCGGGCACCTCCGGGCAGGGGGGCCGGGCTCGCGGGCGGCGCGGCGGCCCGACCGAGCAGCCAGGTGGCAGGGATCGACAGCACGATCAGGACCAGGGCGTACGGCGCGGCCGCGCCGTACTCGACGGCCGCCGCCCGGGACCAGAAGTCGGTGGCGAGGGTCGAGGTGCCGGTCGGAGCCAGCAGAAGGGTCGCGGTGAGCTCGGTGCTCACCGCCAACGAGACGAGCGCCAGGCCCGCACCGAGCCCCGGCATCACCAGTGGCAGGGTCACCCGCCAGGTCGCGGCCGCGTTGCTGCACCCGAGCGAGCGGGCGACGTCCTCGAGCACCGGCGGCGCCAGCTCCAGGCTGGAGCGCACGCTCACGACCGCCCGGGGCAGGAAGAGGATGAGATAGCCGACGAGCAGCACCGGGAGCGTCTGGTAGAGCGCGGGCACCGAGCGGATCGAGATCGTCACCAGAGCGAGCGCGACCACGATGCCGGGCAGGGCGTTCGCGGGATAGACGCTGCGCTCGACCAGCGTGGCCAGGCGTCCGGCGTAGCGGACCGCCAGCAACGCGACGGGGAGCGCGGCGGCCGTGGCGAGCAGGCCACCGAGGACGGCCAGCATCAGCGTCGTGAGCGTCGCCGCCGTGAGGTCGCCGGCCGGGACCGTCGCCGAGCTGCCCCGGATCAGCCACCGCGCCAGGCTGAGCAGCGGGACCCCCAGCGCGAGCACGGCCAGTGCGACCAGACCGGCCACGGCGAACGGCTTCGACCGGCCGAGCTCCTTCGGCGTCGCGGTGCGCCGGACGCCGGAGCCGACCCGAGCGCGGCGACGCTTCCCGCGCGCCAGTGCCTCGAGCGCCAGGAGCAGCAGGCAGAAGACCATCAGCACCGCCGCGAGCAGCGTCGCGGCCGGGCCGTTGAAGGTGGAGCGGTACTGGTCGAGGATCCCGGTCGTCAGCGTCGGGTAGTTCAGCATCTGCAGCGCGCCGTACTCGCCCAGCAGGTGCAGCCCGACGAGCAGCGCGCCCCCCAGCACGGCGGGACTGATCGTCGGCAGGACCACGCGGAAGAACGTCGACACCTCGCCGCGGCCCAGGATCGCGGCGACGTCCTCGTGGGCGGAGTCGACGCGGTGCAGCGCGGCCACCGTCGGCAGGTAGACGAGCGGGAAGTAGGAGAGGCTCACGACGAGCACCGCGCCGCCGTAGCTCTGCACGGCATGCGTGGCCGACACCCAGCCGTAGCCGTTGACGAACGCCGGCACCGCGAGCGGCGCGGCGAGCAGACCGTGCCACAGACCACGGGCCGGGAGGTCGGTCCGCGCGACGAGCCAGGCGCAGCCGACCCCGAGCACGGAGCTGAGGAGCACCCCGCCGACCAGCAGCCGCACCGTGTTCCAGACCAGGTCCCCGACGCGCGGGCGGACCAGGAACTCGTAGGCCTCACCCGCCCCGAGCTGTGCCGAGGACACCAGGACGTAGCCGATGGGGAGCAGGCTGGTCGCAGCGACCAGCAGGCCCAGGACCGCCAGCACCAGGCCCGGACGCGGACCATCCTTGCCACGCCGGGGTCGCGACGACTCGACCGGGCCCGGCTCGGGCACGGTCGTCGAGACCTGCGGGGCGAGAACGGTCAGAGGAAGCCCGCCTCGGTCATCAGCTCGACGACCTGCTGGCTGTCGAGGTCGCTGACGTTCACGACCGGCGGCTCGAGCTCGTCGAGGGGCTTCACCGGCGGGTCGAGCGAGACCGCCGGGTTGAGCGGGTACTCCAGGGCGTAGCTGTCGGCGAGGTCCTGCTGGCCCTCCTCGCTCGTGAGGAACTCCACGAACTGCTCGGCCTCGTCGGGGTGGTCACTCGAGGCCAGGACCCCGGCGCCCGAGACGCTCAGGAACGCCCCCGGGTCCTGGTCGTCGAAGAAGTGCAGCTGGGTGTTGTCGCTGTTCTCGCCCGTCTCGACCTGGTCGCGGTACCAGTAGTAGTGGTAGATGATCCCGATCTCGGACTGCCCGGCGTCGACCGACTCGAGCACCACGTTGTTGCCGTCATAGACGGTGCCGTTGGCCTTCAGCCCGGCCAGCCAGTCGCGGGTCGCCTGCTCGCCCTCGAGGTCGAGCACGCCGGCGACGATCGCCTGGAAGTCGGCCCCGGTGGGCGAGAACGACACCTTGCCGGCGTACTTCGGATCGGCGAGGTCCAGCAGCGACTCCGGCAGCTCGTCCTCGTCGACCAGGTCGGTGTTGTAGACGAGCACGGTCGACCGGGACACGAAGCCGGTCCACAGGCCGCTGGTCGGCCGGTGCTGGGCCGGGATCGCCTGCACCGTCGCTGGGTCGAGCTCGGCGAAGAGCCCGGCGCGCTCGACCGACGACATCGCAGGCGAGTTCTCGGTCAGGAACACATCGGCCGGCGACGCCTCGCCCTCCTGGACCAGCTGCGCGGCCAGCTCGGAGTCGCTGCCGTTGCGCAGCTCGACCTCGATGCCCGTCTTCTCGGTGAACGCCGGGGCGATCTCCTCCAGGAGCTGCTCGTGCTGGGCGTTGTACACGACGATCGACGGACCGTCGTCGCCGGAGCAGCCTGCGGCGACCGCCGCGATGCTCAGCGTCAGGGCGGCAGCCAGGATCGTGCGCTTCATGGGACCTCGTCGCAGCTCGGGGGAAGATTAGGAGAGCCTAACCATAGTAGAACGGCGTCGTGGTCGAGGGCCAACCCGGCGCCCGAGCCAAGTGCGCGGCGCCCTGCCTGCACAGACACGAAGAGCCGGACCATCAGGTCCGGCTCTTCGATCGGTGGAGCTGAGGGGACTCGAACCCCTGACCCTCTGCATGCCATGCAGATGCGCTACCAGCTGCGCCACAGCCCCAATCGTCGTGTTCCCATCCGGGAGACAACTCGCGGAATACTAGCCAACCGTCGACGCGAAGCGAAATCCGGGTCAGGGTGAGGCCACCCGGTTGTAGGCCCGCAGCCGCATCGGGCCGGTCTCCTGCTGCTCCAGGTCGACCCACCCGCAGTTGTCGAGACCGTGGAGAGCGGACCGCTCCGTGACCGGCCAGCCGACGAGCACCGGGACCGAGTCGCGGATCGCGGCCCCGTGGGAGACCGCGACCGCGACCTCTCCGGGACCGATCGCGGCGAGCAGGTCCTCGAGTGCAGCGACCATCCGCTCGGACACGACCGCCGCGCTCTCACCGCCGGGGACCACGTCGAAGTCGCCGGTGCGGAAGCGGGCGAGCCGCTCGGGATCGAGGTCCGCCATCTCGGCATGGGTGCGGCCCTGCCAGTCGGCGAGGAAGTACTCACGCAGCCGGGCGTCGTACGTCGGCTCCAGGCCGGTCTCCTTGGCGACGTACGCCGCCGTCTGCCGCGCCCGGGCGCTGTCGGACGACCACAGCGCGGCCGGGCGCAGACCCGCCAGGAGTGGTGCCACCGCAGCCGCCTGCGCGTGGCCGGTGTCGTCGAGCTCGGCCTCGAGCTGACCCTGGATCCGCCGCTCGGCGTTCCAGGCGGTCTGCCCGTGCCGGAGCAGGATGAGCCGCCGTCGATCAGCGCTCATGCGAGACGACGTCGTCCGGCAGCTCGATCGCTGGGCAGTCGCGCCAGAGCCGTTCGAGGGCATAGAACTCGCGCTCCTCCTCGTGCTGGACGTGCACGACGATCTCGCCGTAGTCGATGAGCACCCAGCGACCGTCGCGCTCGCCCTCACGGCGCAGCGGCTTGGCGCCGATCTCGCGGAGCTTGTCCTCGATCTCGTCGACGATCGACTTCACCTGCCGGTCGTTGCTGGCCGAGGCGAGCACGAAGGCGTCACTGATCGCCAGCTGCTCGCTGACGTCGAACGCGATGATGTTGGACGCGAGCTTGCTCGAAGCGGCGCGCGCGGCGGCCTGGACGAGCTCGATGGCGTGGTCTGTTGCGGTCACTGCTGGTCCTCTGCGGATGGCTGGGGATACAAGTCGTGCTTGGCGATGTACTGGACGACCCCGTCGGGCACGAGGTACCAGACCGGCTCGCCGCGCCGGGTGCGGTCGCGGCAGTCGGTCGAGGAGATGGCGAGCGCCGGGATCTCCACCATGGTGACCCGATCGGCCGGAAAAGACCCGATCGTGGCCTCGTCCATGGCATAGCCGGGTCGGGTGCAGCCGACGAACCGGGCCAGCTCGAAGAGCTCCCCCGCGTCGCGCCAGGTGAAGATGTCGGCCAGGGCGTCCACCCCGGTGATGAAGTAGAGCTCGGCGTCGGGCAGCTGCGCCCTGAGGTCGCGCAACGTGTCGATCGTGTAGGTCGGACCCGCGCGGTCGATGTCGACCCGGGAGACCGTGAAGCGGGGGTTCGAGGCGGTCGCGATGACCGTCATCAGGTAGCGGTCCTCGGCCGGCGTGACGACCCGGTCGGACTTCTGCCACGGGTCGCCGGTCGGGACGAAGACGACCTCGTCGAGGTCGAACCACGCCTGCACCTCCGACGCCGCCACGAGGTGACCGTGGTGGATCGGGTCGAAGGTGCCGCCCATGACACCGACCCGGGTGGTCAGCTGTGCTCGCGTCCCGCGCCGAACATCAGCAGGCCGAGGAGGAGGAACATCAAGATCGCCAGGACGACCCCACCGATGAGCCAGGGGTTCGGCACGCTCGAGTTGACGTGCTCCTCGGCCGCGAGTGCGACGACGTACGGGTTCAGCATGGGCGACAGCCTAGCGGGCGCCGGCCGATGTCACCGCACGTGCCCGTCACCTGTCACGACGTACTTGGTCGAGGTCATCTCCGGGAGGCCCATCGGGCCGCGGGCGTGGAGCTTCTGGGTGCTGATCCCGATCTCGGCGCCGAAGCCGAACTCGCCACCGTCGGTGAACCGGGTCGAGGCGTTGACGAGCACCGCGGCGGAGTCGACGGTCGCCGTGAAGCGCCGAGCGGCCGCGACGTCCTCGGTCACGATCGCCTCGGTGTGCTGGCTCGAGAAGCGACGGATGTGCCGGACGGCCGCCTCCAGGTCGGGTACGACGGCCGCCGAGATGTCGTGGGAGAGGTACTCCTGCTCGAAGTCCTCGTCGGTGGCGGGCACCACGCCGTGGCACTCCTGGAAGGCTGCGTCGCCGTGGACGGTCACGCCGGCCTCCTGCAGGGCGGTCACCACGCGCGGGACGAAGGTGTCGGCGAGGTCCGCGTGCACGAGCAGTGACTCGGCCGCGTTGCAGACGCTGGTGCGGTGGGTCTTGGCGTTGACGACGATCGCGAGCGCCTTGTCGAGGTCGGCCGCGCGATCGACGTACACGTGACAGTTGCCGACGCCCGTCTCGATCACCGGGACGGTGGACTCCTCGACGACGGAGCGGATCAGCCCCGCTCCCCCGCGCGGGATCAGCACGTCGACGTGCCCGCGGGCGCGCATCAGCTCCTTGACACTGTCGTGGGTGTCGCCGGGAACCAGCTGGACCACGTCGGCCTCCAGGCCCACCGAGACGACGGCGTCGCGCAGGGCCGCGACGATCGCAGCGTTGCTGGACCGGGCGCTCGAGCTCCCGCGCAGGAGCACGGCGTTGCCGGACTTCAGGCAGATGCCGGCGGCGTCGGCGGTGACGTTGGGCCGGGCCTCGTAGATCATGCCGACGACGCCGAACGGCACCCGGACCTGCCGCAGCTCGAGGCCGTTGGCCAGCGTCGATCCGCGCACCACCTCGCCGACCGGGTCGGGCAGGCCGGCGACGTCGCGCAGCCCCTGAGCCATGGCGGCCAGCCGCTCGGGGGTGAGGCGGAGCCGGTCGACGATGTTCGGAGGCGTCCCCCCGCCCTCGGCCCTGGTCACGTCCTCCGCGTTGGCCTCCAGGATCGTCCTCTCGGACGCCAGCAACGCATCGGCCATCGCCTCCAGCGCGGCGTCCTTCCGGGCCCGCGTGGCCAGCGCCAGGCCGTGGCTGGCCTCCCGCGCCCGCTCGGCGACCTCGATCACGCGACTACTCATGGATTCGAGCCTACGGCGAGGCAACCATCGGCGGTCCGGCGACGTCATAGAGTGACCAGGCTCATCTCCCGAAAGGCTCCTCCTGTGCGCCGCTCACTCCTCGTTGCGGCCGGCCTCGCGCTGGTCGCCCCCCTGCTCGCCTCGATCGGTCCGGCGGCCACCGCCGACGACCGGTCGGCCGATGACGGCGCCCCGGTGACCCTCTGGGCACCGCCGACGGTCACCGCCTACGCCTACCGCAACCGCACGTGGACCGATCTCGGTCTCCGGGTCATCGCCGAGGGCGGACCGCTCGAGATCCGTTCGCACCGCCCGTCCTACGACGACCTGATCGAGACCAGCTGGATCAGCTCGTCGGGCACCGTCGAGCTGCCGGCCGGCTCCATGGACGACTTCTCCGGGCTGAAGCGCTTCCTCTCGATCAGCATCGACCCGCGCAAGCGGGGCAAGACCATCGAGCTGACCCGCAAGGCCTGCCTGAACGGCTACGCGGAGCGGGTCCGGCCCGACGCGCCGGCGCGATCGCCGTACCCCGTCGGCTGCTGGTACAACGCCTACAGCCTGGGCTCGGTGCAGGGGGTCCAGGAGGGCTGGGCGGCGTCGCTGATGGGGGGCGGCCGCGCGCTGCGGGTCGGCCCCGGCAGGTACGACGTGACCGCCACGATCAACCCGGAGTACGCCGAGCTGCTCGGGCTGAGCCCGGAGGAGGCCACGCGCACGCTGGTCCTCAAGGTGCTCGGCGAGGACGGCCACGGCCACCAGCACCGGGCGGCTCCCCGGGTGGCGAGCCCGACCGCCCAGCCCGAGGCACGGGCGCCGCGCGGTCCGGAGGGTCGCGCGGACGAGGCCGGACCGACCCCGGACCTGCGCTCACTCCCCGCCTGGGGGCTCTCCCTGTCGAGGAACTTCAAGTGGCTGCGCTTCTCGGCCACCGTGTGGAACGCCGGCGACAGCCCGTTGGTCGTCGACGGCTTCCGTCGCGAGAACGAGGACATCATGGACGCCTACCAGTACTTCTTCGACGCCGACGGCAACCAGACCGGCTACCAGGAGATCGGGGCGCTCCACTTCGACGACAAGGACTCCCACCAGCACTGGCACTTCGAGGACTTCGCCCGCTACTCGCTGCTCGACGCGGACAAGTCCGAGGCGGTGCGCTCCCGCAAGGAGGCCTTCTGCCTGGCCAACACCGACGCGATCGACCTGACGGTGCCCGGAGCCGAGTGGAAGCCGGAGAACACCGACCTCGCCACCTCGTGCGGCGACCCCTCGTCGCTCTCGATCCGCGAGGTCCTCGCCGCCGGTTGGGGCGACACCTACACCCAGTACCGCGCCGGGCAGTCGTTCAAGATCGCGAACCTCCCGAACGGCACCTACTACGTCGCGGTGCTCGCGAACCCCGACGGCCGCCTCGTCGAGCAGTCGACCGACAACAACCTCGAGCTCCGCGAGATCCGGCTCAGCGGCCGTCCCGACAAGCGCAAGCTGTGGGTCGAGCAGGTCGGCCTCATCGAGGAGGAGGGGTACGGCGGCACCGGCTGAGCACTCAGGGGTGGCCGCCGATCCCCGCGGGCTCGGGGGCGCGGTCACCCAGGATGCTCACGGCGAACACGCCGACCGCCGCCCCCACGACGAGCGGCACGATCACCCCGAACGGGAAGAAGAACAGCAGGATCAGCACCGTCGCCAGCGGGCGGCGCAGCACGGCCGCGGCCGCCGCTGCGC
>JBAWHI010000560.1:0-6551 GCA_049593675.1 Nocardioides sp. | reverse complement strand
GCGTGCGGACGTCGACGCGCGCGCTCGCCCGGCTCGAGGAGCTCGCGGTGCAGGCGGCCGGCGACCGGCCCGCCGACGTGTGCGTCGCGCACCTGGCCAGTCCCGACCGCGCCGCCCAGCTCACCGAGAAGCTCGCTGCCCGGCTCGAGGACAACCTGGACGGCCGTGAGGTGTGGTGCGGCGAGCTCGGCGCCGTTCTCGGCGCCCACGTGGGCCCCGGCATGATCGCGGTCTGCGTTAGCCCGCGGCCGTAGGCCGCTCTCCGTCCACAGCGCCCACCTCCGACCCGACGCTCCCCAGGACGGGCGCGGTCCGATCCGGCCGGTCGGCCGGCTGCCTAGCGTCTCCGCATGCCCACCCGCCGACCGACCCCCGACCGCCAGGACGTCGTGTCCCGCCGGCTCGCGACGCTCAGCCCGGAGCGCACCGTGCCGGGGCCGGAGGAGCTGCCGCCGGTCCCGGTCCCCGGCCGGCACGCCGACCGCCGCACGCACCCGAGGCTCGGCATCACCCTGGGCGCCAGCCAGCTGACGGTGGTGGCGGTGCTGGTCGCCCTGGGGCTGGCGGTGACCTGTTGGTACGTCGTGCGCGGCGACCCCGAACGGGTCGAGGCGCCCGTCGTCGACCCGGTCGCGGGCGCCTCGGCCACACCGCTCGCCGACGTGACGCCGGTGGCGGCCACGGCGACCGGCGGCGCTCCGACCGAGGCCGTGACCGTCGATGTCACCGGCAAGGTCCGGCGTCCCGGGATCGTGGTCCTGGAGGCCGGTGCGCGGGTCGTCGATGCGCTCGAGGAGGCCGGGGGAGCCCGGTCGGGCGTGGACCTCTCGTCGCTCAACCTGGCCCGGCTCCTCGTCGACGGGGAGCAGGTGGTGGTCGGAGTTCCGGCGCCGGTGGGAGTGGCCGCCGCGGTCCCTCCGACGCCGGGCGGACCGGGGGCTCCGCTGGTCAATCTCAACACCGCGACCCAGGTCGAGCTGGAGACCCTGCCTCAGGTGGGCCCGGTCACGGCGGGGTCGATCCTCTCGTGGCGCGACGCGCACGGCGGCTTCACCTCGGTCGATGAGCTCCTGGAGGTCGACGGCATCGGCGACGCCACCTTGGCGCAGCTGGCGCCGCTGGTCACGGTGTGACGTGCTCGACCTCCGGATGCTGGTGCTCGGCGCGACCGCCTGGGCGGCCGCTCTCGGTGCGCGCTGGCTCGGCTGGTGGACGCTCGGGGCGAGCGTCCTCGCAGTGGCGGCGCTCGTGGTCGGCCACCGGCGGACCGTGACGGGCATCGTCTTGGTGTTCGTGGGCGTTGCCGGCGTCACCACACTGCGGGCCGAGCAGGTCGGGAGTGGTCCGGTCGCCGAGCTGGCCGCGGAGGGGGCGGCCGTCACGGTCGACGGCACGGTGATCTCGGATCCGCGCCGCAGCCGGGGCAGGTTCGCCGATCTGGTGATCACCCGCCTCGACGTCCGCGAGGTGACCGGCCGGGGCGTGACCTACGGCGTGGGCGTGCCCGTCCTCGTGCTGGGCGACACCAGCTGGTCCGAGGTGGCGCTGGGCAGCACCGTGCGCGTCTCCGGCCGCCTCTCCGCGGCCGACGGCGACGACCTCGCCGGCGTGCTCGGTGCTCGCGGTCCACCGGAGGTGCGCGACGACCCCGACGTCTGGTGGGACGGCGCGGCGGTGGTCCGGGCGGCCATCCGCGACGCGGTCTCGCATCGGCCGGCCGCCCAGCGAGCGCTGGTCCCTGCCTTGGTCGACGGTGACGACGCCCAGGTCGACGAGGAGCTCGCCGAGGACTTCCGGACCACGGGTCTCACGCATCTGCTCGCCGTGTCGGGCACCAACCTCACGCTCGTGGTCGGCTTCCTGCTGGTGCTCGCGCGGGGCTGCCGGGTGCGCGGCCGCTGGCTGTACCTGGTCGGCGCGGCCGGGATCGTCGGGTTCGTCCTGCTCGCCCGGACCGAGCCGAGCGTGCTCCGGGCCGCCGTGATGGGGACGGTCGCGCTCTTCGCGATGGGCACCGACGGCCGCCGGCGCGGCGCCCGCGCGCTCGGTGTCGCATTGGTGGTGCTGCTGCTCGTCAAGCCGACCCTGGCGGTCTCACCCGGGTTCGCGCTCTCGGTGCTGGCCACCGCCGGGATCGTCCTGCTGGCTCCGGTGTGGCGCGACGCGCTCGCCCGGTGGATGCCGCGCTGGACCGCCGAGGCGATCGCGATCCCGCTCGCCGCCCAGCTCGCGTGCACCCCCGTGGTGGCGGCCATCTCCGGTCAGGTCAGCCTGGTCGCCGTGGTCGCCAACCTGGTCGTGGCGCCCGCGGTCGGCCCCGCGACGGTGCTCGGGCTCGGTGGCGGTCTCGTCGGACTCCTCTGGGAGCCGGCGGGACGGCTGCTCGGCACCGGGGCCGGCTGGTGCGTCGCCTGGATCGTCGCGGTCGCGACCCGCGGGGCGAGCCTGCCGACGGCGGCCGTCGAGTGGGGGACCAGTGCCGCTGCACTGGCCCTGCTGACCGCGCTGGTCGTGGGAGTCGCCCTGGTCGGTCCGCGCCTGGTGCGCCGGCCGGTCCCCGGGATCGCCTGCTGCCTGGTGATGGTGGTCGCGGTCCTGGTCCGCCCGCCGAGTCTCGGCTGGCCGCCGGAGGGGTGGATCCTCGTCGCGTGCGACGTCGGGCAGGGGGATGCCCTCGTCGTCAACGCCGGCGAGGCAGGCGCGGTCGTGGTCGACGCGGGCCCGGACCCCACAGCGGTCGACCGGTGCCTGGACGACCTCGAGGTGGAGCAGGTCCCTCTCGTGGTGCTCACGCACTTCCATGCCGACCACATCGACGGCCTGCCCGGCGTGCTGGCCGGCCGGGACGTGGGCGCGGTGGAGACGACCACGGTGCTCGAGCCGCCGGCGGGCGTCGCCGACGTCGCGGCCGCGACCGGCTCGACGCCGGTGCCGTTCGGCGAGAGCCGACAGGTCGGAGCGGTCACCCTCCAGTCGGTCTGGCCACCACCGGATGCGACGCTCACCGAGCCCAACGACGCCAGCGTGGTGCTCCTGGCCGAGGTGTCCGGCGTACGCCTGCTGCTGACCGGCGATGTCGAGCCGGAAGCCCAGGGGGCGCTCGCGCGGCTGCTGCCGGGGCTGCGGGCCGACGTGCTCAAGGTGCCGCACCACGGCAGCCGCTACCAGGACGAGGACTGGCTGGTCTCGCTCGGAGCACGGATCGCGCTGGTGTCGGTGGGCGCCGACAACGACTACGGCCATCCGTCGGACGCGGCGATCGCCCCCCTCGTCGCGGCCGGGACCGACGTGGGTCGCACCGATCTCGAGGGTGACCTCGCCGTCCTCGTGGACGAGGGGGTGCTGTCGGTGACGAGCCGATGAGACCGAGGGGTCAGTGCCGCTCGCAGCCGTGTCGCACGTCCACCTGCACGCACGTGTCGTCGTCCGGGCCGCCGTAGGCGGTGTCGAAGCCGGCGCCGCCGTCGAGGAGGTCGTCGCCCGGGCCGCCGCGGAGGACGTCGTCGCCGACGTAGCCGCTGAGGAAGTCGTCGCCGAGGCCGCCGTAGAGGGTCACGTCGTCCCCGCTGTCGTTGCCCGCCTGCAGGAGGTCGTCGCCGTCCCCGCCGTGCACCACGTCGGAGCCGTTCAGCCCCCGGATGTCGTCGTCGCCGGGCGTCCCCGTCAGGTCGTCGGTGTGGGTCGAGCCCAGCAGGTGGAAGAACCCGGTCACCGTGTCGTTCCCCTCGCCGGTGGCGGTACCCGCGGCCAGGTCGACGACGACCCCGTCCGTCGCGTCCTGGTAGGTCAGGACGACCTCGCCGGAGGGCGCGAGGTCCTGCGCGGAGAGCAGGTCGTCACCGGGCCCGCCTGCGACGTGGTCGGTCGCGGCCTCGTCGACCACGCGCCCGAGCACGTCGTCGTTGCCCGCGCCGCCGGAGAGGATGTCGCTGCCGTCGCCGCCGCGGACCAGGTCGTCCCCGTCCCCGCCGTTCACCGTCTGCGCGTCGAACGTGACGCCCGCCTCGCCGTACAGCTCGTCGTCGTCCGCGCCGCCCTCGATGTGGTCGATGCCGTCGCCGCCGCACACGACGTCGTCGCCCCCGAGTGCCACGATCCGGTCGCCGCCGCCGCGACCGGCGATCACGTCGGGGCCCTCGGTCCCGGTGATCTGGTCGTCGAACGGCGTGCCGATGATCGTCGCCGGCAGACCTTGGCAGGTGACCGATCCGGGGACCGGGGCGTCCTCGCAGCCGGTGTCGATCTCGATCGAGAGGCACACGTCCTGGACGACCTGGGTGCCACCGTCACCGGTGTCGGTGCCAGCGCCCCCGTCGAGCCGGTCGTCGCCGGGCCCGCCGACCAGGTCGTCGTCGCCGCCACCGCCGGCCAGGTCGTCGTCGCCGTCGCCGCCGTCGAGGTGCTGGCTGCCCGGACCGCCGACGACCGTGTCGTCGCCCGCACCACCGGAGACGCTGACCTGGTCGGGACTGAAGTAGGCAGGCATGAACAGCTGGTCGTCGCCGTCCCCGAGCTCGACGGTGGCCGAGGCCTTCACCCACAGGGAGACGTGGTCGTCGCCGGGGCCCGCGTCGAGCTCGACCGGCCTGTCCGACCCACCGCCATGCACGCGGAGCTGGTCCGCGCCGTCCCCGGTGACGACCTGGCCGGCCGTGAGGTCGACCTCGTCGTCGCCGGCCCCGGTGTCGGCGGTGTCGTCGCCCCGACCGAGGTCGACCTCGTCCTTCCCGCCGAAGGTCGTGACCCGGTCGGCGCCGCCCAGGGTCTCCACCAGCTCGGGTCCGTCCCAGCCGACGTAGGTGTCGGCGTACGCCGTGGTGGTGATCTTCTCGACGACGACGGTGTCGCGGCCCTGCCCGCGGACGACGCCACCGTCCTGCGACATCCGCACGTGCACCGCGGCGTCGGACCTCTCCCAGGAGACCTCGTCCCTCCTGCCGGGCCCGCCGTCGTAGTGGTCGTTGCCGGGGCCGTCGATGATGTCGTCCCCGATGGTGACGTAGTCGTCGTCGCGGCCGTTCTGGCCGCCGAGGGCGATGTCATCCCCTCCGCCGGGATAGAGGTCGTCCGCGCCCTTGCCGCCGCAGAGGACGTCGTTGCCACCGAGGCCGCGGATCGTGTCCGCGCCGCCGAGTCCGACGATCACGTCGCGACCCGAGGTGCCGCGGAGCACCTCTCCCCGTCGGGTCCCGACGATCGTGGCGGTCTCGCCGTCGCAGCGGAGGATCTCGCTGCGAGCGTCGACGGGACCGGGGGTCGCCTCCGCGCCGACCGGCGAGACCAGGAGGGCGGCAGCGAGAAGCGCCGGGAGGAGGGCCGCGACCCGGGTCCCTGCTGACCATGTCGTCATCGACCCACGGTACGCGCTCGGGCCGTCGGCGGCGGGTGGAGTGCGGGTGGAGTGGGGGTGGTCGGCCGCTAGGGTTGGCCCACCATGGCCGGCCCCTCACTACCTCGCTCCGCAGACGTCCTCGGACGGGTCACGCTGGTGACCGGCAAGGAGGAGTTCCTCAACGAGCGGACCGTCGGTGCCGTGCGCGACGCGGTCCGTCGCCACGACGCGGAGGCCGAGCTCGCCGACACGATGGCGTCCGAGCTGACGCTGGCGACCCTGGGCGAGATGGCTGCCCCGTCGCTGTTCTCCAGCATCCGTTGCGTGGTGGTGCGCGGCCTCGAGAACCTCCCCGAGGAGTCGGTGGCCGGTCTGCTCGACTACGCCGCCGCCCCCGTGGACGACGTGGCGCTGGTGCTCGTCCACGGTGGCGGACCCAAGGGCTCCGGGGTGCTGACGAAGCTGCGCAAGCTCGAGCCGGTGACCGAGTCGAAGTCCGGTGAGCTCCGAGCATCGGAGTACCCCGGCTTCGTGGCGGCCGAGGTGCGCAGCCACGGCACCAGCATCGAGCGCGACGCCGCCGACGCGCTCGTCCAGGCGGTCGGACAGGACCTGCGCGCGCTCGCGGCGGCCGCCCACCAGCTGGCCAACGACTTCCCGGGCGAGCCGATCGACGCCGACCGGGTCAAGCAGTACTTCGGGGGGCGCGCCGAGGCCAAGTCGTTCGCGGTCGCCGATGCCGCATTCTGGGGTCGTCGCGCAGCCGCCCTGGAGGAGCTCCGGTGGGCGCTCGACGGCGGCACGCCACCGGTGCTGGTGACCTCGGCGTTCGCCTCGGGTGCGCGCGGGGTGGCCCGCTTCATCGCGGCCCCGGGCCGGATGTCGGAGAGCGACCTCGCTCGGGAGGTCGGCGTACCTCCGTGGAAGCTGCGCACCGTCCGAGACCAGTCACGCGGCTGGTCGGACGGGGGGATCGCGCGGGCGATCCGGGCGATCGCGCAGGCGGACGCCGACATCAAGGGCGCCGCCAGCGATGCGTCCTACACCCTCGAGCGGCTCGTGCTCACCGTGACCGACCTGCGCGACCCGCACTGAGCCTGGGGGCTGGGGGCCGGGGCTCGGGGCTGGTCTCGGCGCGGGGCTTGGTCTCGATACGCCGCTCGCGGCTTCGTGCCTCAGCCGCGCGGCTACTCGACCTGGCTGCCGGATCTTCGTCACC
>JBAWHI010000559.1:0-2211 GCA_049593675.1 Nocardioides sp. | reverse complement strand
CACCGCGGTTTGCATTTCTGCGGCCCCGGCGGGGCGACTCGGTAAAACTTAGCGGGTGAATTCCTGCGGTGCAAATCCGCGTCATTCGGCCCTCGTCTCGGGCACGCCACGTAAACCTCGATTTCTCGGGGCCGCATCGTGGCGCACACCCGATCCACCGAAAGTGGAATGAAGAGACGGCCGCTTCGGGGCCGGAGGCCCGACCAGCTGGTCTTGCCTCCCGCCGCTCCCTGGCGACTCGGAGAACATTAGGGGACCGTGGACGGGAGTTCAAATCGGCTCGACGTGACCCCGACCACAAACACGTTTGTGCAGGTCAGACGGGGTACGCCCCGCCCGGGGCGGCGAGCCCGCGCGCGTCGGCAGGCGTGCGGCATCCCGCGAGACGCAGGGCGTCGACGGTCTGATCGAGCAGCTCCTGGTGCAGGGCCGCCACCCCGGCGACCCCGTCCACGAGGGCGAGCGCCGGCAATCGGCCCAGGAAGACCGCGTCCGCACCGAGCGCCAGTCCGGCCAGGACGTCGAGGCCACTGCGGATCCCGCCGTCGACGTACACCTGGGCCCGGTCCCCCACAGCATCGACCACCTCGGGCAGGCAGGAGGCGGTGCTCGCGGCACGGTCGAGCTGGCGCCCGCCGTGGTTGGACACCCACACGGCGGCGGCCCCGGCCTGCACGGCGCGGTCCGCGTCCTCGGCCCGCAGCACACCCTTCACCACGACAGGTCGGCCCGTGCGGGCCGCGAGCCACCCGATGTCGTGGGGCCCGAGGTCGAGCGCCTTGGCCGAGCCGGGCCGGTCGTCGTATCCCTCGTCGAAGTTCACCCGGACGTGGCCCGGCTCGACGGTGTCCCAGACGACGGGCACGTCGGGGCTGGCGTACTTGGTGCCGACCACCGGTGTGTCGACGGTCAGCACGATGGCGGCGGCGCCGGCCTCGACCGCCCGGTCGAGGAGCGGCTCGGCGAGGGTGCGGTCCTCGGGGAGATAGATCTGGAGCCACCAGTGCACGCCGGTCGTGGCGATGTCGGCGAACCGGGTGCCGCAGTTGCTGGAGACCACCAGCACTCCCCCGGCGTCCGCCGTGGCGCGGGCCATCGCGACCTCGCCCTCCGGGTGGACCAGGCGTTGGAGGGTGGTCGGCGCGACTCCGAACGGAAGCGCCGAGCGCTGGCCGAGCAACGTGGTCCCCGGGTCGACGTGGGTGACGTCGTGCAGCACCCGGGGCCGGAACCGGACCCGACCCCAGGCGGCGACCGCCTCACCCGCCGAGACGGACTCGCGGGCACCCTGCAGGAGGTACTCCACCAGGGCGGGCGCCAGCGAGTCCCGGGCACGCTGCTCCAGCGTCGCGAGCCACTGCGCCTGCCCGGGCACGGCTCAGCTGACCTCGACCCCGGCGAAGTTCTTCTTGCCGCGGCGCAGGACCAGCAGCCGGTCGTCCAGCAGGTCGTCATCGGTCGGGACGTAGTCGGGGTCCGCGACCCGCTCGTTGTTGAGGTAGGCGCCGCCCTCGGTCACCGCGCGCCGAGCCTCGCCCTTGCTCTGCACCAGCCCGGAGGCGACGAACAGGTCGACCACCGACGGAACGTCGTCCGCCGGGACCGTCACCAGGGGACGCGCGGTCGCCAGAGCGGCCTGCAGGGTGCGCCAGCCAACGGCGCCGAGGTCGCCGGAGCCGAACAGGGCGGCCGATGCCGCCTTGATCCGCTCGGTCTCGTCGGCGCCGTGGACGAGTGTCGTGACCTGCTCGGCCAGCGCTCGCTGGCCCGCCCGGAGGTACGGCTTCTCGGCGTGCTGCGCCTCGAGCTCCTCGATCTCGGCCCGGCTCAGGAAGGTGAAGACGCGCAACAGCTCGCCGACCTTCTCGTCCTCGACGTTGAGCCAGAACTGGTAGAAGGCGTAGGGCGACATCATCTGCGGGTCGAGCCACAGCGCACCGCCCTCGGTCTTGCCGTACTTGGTGCCGTCGGCCTTCGTCATCAACGGCGTCGCGATCGCGTGGGCGTGGCCCCCGTCGGCGCGCCGGATCAGCTCGACACCCGCCGTGAGGTTGCCCCACTGGTCCGAGCCGCCGAACTGCAGGGTGACCCCGTGGTCGCGGTAGAGGTTGAGGAAGTCGAGGGACTGGAGCAGCACGTAGCTGAACTCCGTGTAGCTGATGCCCGCCTCGAGCCGGGTCCTCACGACGTCACGCGCCAGCATCCGGTTGA
>JBAWHI010000558.1:0-4750 GCA_049593675.1 Nocardioides sp. | reverse complement strand
TACCTGAGCCAGATCGAGCGTGGACTGCGTCGCCCGTCCGCCGAGGTGCTCCAACAGATCGCCAAGGCGCTGCGGATCTCCGCGGAGCAGCTCTACGTCCGGGCCGGGATCGTCAGCCCGGACGACGGCGTCGGCGGATCGGTCGAGCTCGCCATCCTCGGCGACACCTTCCTCACCGAGCGCCAGAAGCAGTCCCTGCTGGACGTCTATGCGTCCTTCCTCGCCCTCAACCAGGGCACCGAGACCACCACCAAGTAGCAAGTAGAAGGAGTGGACATGGCCAAGGCCAAGTTCGACATCAAGACCGAGGCGACCCGCCCCCTGTACGCCGGTGTGGGCGTCACCGACCTCGCCGTCGGCATCGTGCGTGACTACGTCTCCGACGTGCAGAAGAAGTTCGTCGGCGTCCAGAAGGACGTGCAGACCCGGGTCAGCAGCATCGACCTCGAGCCGAAGGCGCTGCGCGACCAGGCCGTCACCGTCGTCAGCTCCAGCGTCGACGCCCTGTCGAAGGACGCGAAGGCACGTCGCAGCCTCATCGAGGCCCGCGTGGCCGAGCTTCAGGCCGACGCCAAGTCGATCCCGACCCGCGTCCAGACCGCGCTCAACGACAACGTCGCGACCGTGAGCGGCACCTACGTCGACCTTGCCAAGCGCGGCGAGACCCTGGTCGAGCGGGTCCGCAAGCAGCAGTCCACCCAGGAGACGGTGACCGCGGCCAAGACCACTACGGCCAAGGCCAAGACCACCAACACCCAGGCGAAGAAGGCCACGAAGACCACGGCCAAGAAGGCCTCCACCTCGGCCAAGAAGACCGCCACCACGGCCAAGAAGACCGCCAAGACGGCTTCCACCACGGCCAAGAAGGCCTCGGCCGCGCCGAAGAGCAGCGCCAAGGCGACGACGACCGCGGCCACGAAGACGGCCTCCAGCGCCGCCGACGCCGCCACCGACGCCGCTGCGAAGGTGGGCGACTGAAGAGACGACGAACAGCTGACGCTGTTCTGATCAGCAGGGCGGTGACCTTCGGGTCGCCGCCCTGCTTCGATTTCCGGGTGTCCGTTGGTCGAGCAGGGAAGGCGCTCTGGCGCCTGAGTGCCGGTCGAGACCCCCTGAAGGCTGGAGGCTGCGGGGGTCTCGACAAGCTCGACCACCAGGTCCCGCCGTTGGTCGAGCAGGGAAGGCGCTCTGGCGCCTGAGCGTCCGTCGAGACCCCGTCAGGCTGGAGGCGGCGCGTGGGTTGCGGGGGTCTCGACAAGCTCGACCACCGGAGGGGTCTCGACAGGCTCGACCACCGGGGCGGCGTAGGGTGCACACGTGCTGGATGTGTTCGAGGCCGAGCTCAAGCTGATGCTCATCGTGGAGCTGGTGCTGCTTGCGGTGAAGCTCTTCGCCTTCGTGAACTCCTTGCTGTACTCAGCGGAGTCCTACAGCGCGGCGAACAAGCTGACCAAGCCGGCCTGGGCGATCATCCTCGGACTGGGCGTCACCGCGCAGGTGGTGCTCGGAGGCCTGGGGATCATCAACCTGGCGTTCACTATCGCTGCTTTCGTGTACCTCGCCGATGTCCGTCCTGCGCTTTCTTCGCTGACGCGGCGTCGGTGAGCGGCGCGTAGCCGTAGCCATACCCGTAGCCATATCCGTAGCCGGTCGACTTCCGGGTCGGCGCGAGGTTGACCACGACGCCGATCACCTTGCCGTCGACGGCCTCGACCCGGTCGACGGCGTGCTCGAGCTGGTCGCGGGTGGTCTTGCCGTGGCGGACCACGACGAGCGCACCGTCGGCCTGGGCGGCCAGCAGCGCGGCATCGGTGACGGGCAGGAGCGGGGGAGCGTCGAGGATCACGATGTCGAACTCGTCGCGCAGCTCGCCGAGCAGCTTCTCCATCGCGTTGGACTGCAGGAGCTCCGACGGGTTCGGTGGGATCGGTCCGCTGGAGAGCACCCACAGGTCGGTGTCGGCATACTTCTGCAGCGCATCGCGCAGGTGCACCTTGCCGATCAGGACGCTCGTCGTGCCGACCCCGCCGTCCAGCGAGAGGCGATCGGCGATCAGGGGCCGGCGCAGGTCGCACTCGACCAGGGCGACCCGCTGCTTCGCCTGTGCGAGCGTGATCGCGAGGTTGACCGCAGTCGTCGTCTTGCCCTCGGCGGGCAGCGAGCTCGAGACCACGAAGACCTTCTGGTCGTGGTCGACCTCGACATACTGCATGTTCGTGCGCAGCACGCGGAACGCCTCAGCCCACGGCGTCGCGGCGGAAAGCACCTCGGCCGGCGGGCGCTTCACGGCCGAGTTGTCGATGTTGATCCGCCCCAGGATCGGGGCGGTGGTCACCGCGCCGACGTCCTCGGCCGACTTCAGGGTGGTGTCCAGCAGCTCGCGGAGCACGGCGAGCCCGACGCCGAGCAGCAGGCCCAGGACCAGGCCGAGACCAAGGTTGCGGACCGGCTGCGGACTCACCGGGTTGGTGGAGACCCGGGCGTTGTCGACGATCGAGGCCTGGACCAGGGCGGTGTCTGCGCCCTCAGGAGTCTCGACCGAGGCGACCAGCACGCTGAGCGCCTCGGCGTAGGCCTGGGCGATGTCGCGCGCCATCACGGGGTCGGGGTCGGTCGCGGTGATCTCGAGGATCACCGTGTCTGGGCTCACCGAGGTGGAGACGGCCGACTGGAGGGCCGAGGCCGAGACCTCGACGCCCAGGTCGTCGGCGACCCGCTCGGCGAGCTTCCGCTTGCCAGCGAGCTCGGCGTAGGAGTTCACTCGCTGGGTGGCGAACAGGTTGCCCTGGTAGGCGTCGGCGGCGTCCGACGGGCTGGTCGAGATGAAGACGCTGGCGGTCGAGGAGTACAACGGTGTGGCCTGCCAGGTCAGCGCTGCGGCCACGCTGACGCTGATCACGACGGTCGCCACGATCACCCGCCAACGCCGGCGGACGGTCAGCCAATAGTCCTTGAGCTCCACCTGGTCCCCATCCTCGTGCGACGTCCCCGTGACGGCGTCGCTGCACAGTATCCGCTGACCCGCCCGGGTCGGCCGAGCGGGCCCATCACCGTGGCTCTGCCGGGAAGCGGCGGCGACCCGCCAGGTGCCCTCTCGGTGAAGTCGGCGACCACTACCGCATCGTCTGATATTGGACAACTTCGGCGACAGGGGCTGAAACACGTTAGCCTCCCCTGGTGCACTCGGGCACAGGGTTCGAGACATCGAAAATCATCGGGGGATGACTTGAGCGACCTGGTCGCGCGGATGAGGCTTCATCGAGCGCCCTTGGCCATCACCTTCGACGTCGGGGCCTGGCTCGCCGGCTATGCCGCCTTTGCCTGGCTGCGCCTGGAGGGCAACGCCGTCAGCGTCCCGTGGAGCGAGGTCATGGCGGTCGCGGTGGGCACCGTCGCGATCTACATCGCCGCCGCGGTGCCGGTCCGACTCCACCAGGGGCGGGCCCGCACCGCGAGCCTCGACGAGATGGTGCTGCTCGGGCTGGTCATGGGCGGGACCGGCGCGTCGGTCTTCTTGATCAACTTGGTCACCGAGTGGATCCCCCGCAGCATCCCGGCCGGCGCCACGCTCGGAGCCCTGGTGCTCGCGGCCGCCGGGCGCGCCTGCTGGCGCTTCTTCCAGGAGCGTGACGAGCGAGCGATCTCGCTGCGCGAGTCCGGCGCTGCGCCGACCCTGGTCGTCGGCGCAGGTGAGGCCGCGCGCGAGCTGATCAGCTCCATGCAGCGCGACCCGCTGACCCGATACCGCCCGGTCGGCCTGCTCGACGACGACCCGCGCAAGCGGCACCTGCGAATCCGGGGGGTCGCGGTCCGCGGCTACACCCGCTCGCTCGGTGCCATGGTCGGGGTGACCGGCGCCGAGGTCGTGGTGATCGCGATCCCGAGCGCGTCGGCCGAGACGATCAACCGGCTCCGACTGGCCGCCCTCGAGGCGGAGGTGCCGGTCAAGGTGCTGCCGTCCTCGACCCAGCTGCTCACCGACACCGTCGGCATCCGCGACCTGCGCGACATCAACATCACCGACGTCCTGGGTCGCCACCAGCTCGACACCGACGTCGACTCCATCGCCGGCTACCTCGCCGGCCGCCGGGTGCTGGTCACCGGAGCCGGCGGCTCCATCGGCTCCGAGCTGTGCCGCCAGATCCACCGCTACGGCCCGGCCGAGCTGATGATGCTCGACCGGGACGAGTCGGCGCTGCACGCCGTCCAGCTCTCCCTCCACGGGCGCGCGCTGCTGGACTCCAACGAGGTCATCCTGTGCGACATCCGCGACCGGATCGCGGTGCAGCGGATCTTCGCCGAACGGCGACCCGAGGTGGTCTTCCACGCCGCCGCCCTCAAGCACCTGCCGATGTTGGAGCAGTATCCCGACGAGGCGGTGAAGACCAACGTCCTGGGCACCCGCGTCGTGCTCGACGAGGCCGACCTGGTCGGAGTCGACCGATTCGTCAACATCTCCACCGACAAGGCCGCCGACCCGTGCAGCGTCCTGGGCTGGTCCAAGCGGGTCGCCGAGCGGATCACCGCCGACCGTGCCCTCACCGCGGACGGCACCTATCTCTCCGTCCGATTCGGCAACGTGCTCGGCTGTCGCGGCTCGGTGCTCGCCTCCTTCGCCAAGCAGATCGCCGAGGGTGGCCCGCTCACCGTCACCGACCCCGAGGTGACCCGCTTCTTCATGACCATCGAGGAGGCCTGCCAGCTCGTCATCCAGGCCGCCGCTATCGGCGGGCCCGGCGAGGCGCTGGTC
>JBAWHI010000557.1:0-9073 GCA_049593675.1 Nocardioides sp. | reverse complement strand
TCGAGCACCGGCGCGAGGGCCGGGGTCGTCGGTCGCTCGCCGTAGTGCTCCGGCCCGGCGGCGAGGATGTCGACGCCGGGGGTGAGGCCGTACTCCCCCGGGAACAGCTCGCCGACCCAGTCGTAGCCGACCACCACGAAGCCGGCCTCGACCAGCCGGAACGCGAGCCAGCGGTAGGAGTCGGCGGGGCAGTTGATGCCGGACACCAGCACCACCACGGGGTACGGCGCCCCGGCGTCGTCGGCGGCCAGCCGCCCGCTCATCCGCTCGACGTCGTCGCGCGGCGCCAGCGCCGGGTGACGCACGGTCAGGTGCACCGTGTCGTAGGGAGCCTCAGCACCCGGGACCCGGACCGCGGAGCGGATGCTGCGCACCAGCACGGCCACCTCAGCTCCGCTCGTGTGCGCGCGGCAGCTCACGGTCGCCGCCCCACAGGGCGCGGATCAGCGTGGTCGTCATGTCAGGTCCGAAGAAGCGGTCGCCCATCTCGTTGGCGGGGTCGCGCTCGGCGATGTTGCGGCGGATCAGCTCGTCGGTGGCCGCCAGCTCGGCCTGCTCGTCGGCGGGCACGCGCTCGGCCTCGTCGACCCAGCCGATCCAGCGCTCGAGGTGCTCCTCCGCGATCTCGGCGACGAGGTCGGTGGTGCGGCTGTCCGCGGGCGCCATGTAGCAGTGCGCGGTCGGCGAGAGGCCGGCGCGGACGAACGCACTGCGGCTCACGAACGGCTCGAGGAAGTCGTTGTCGTTGCGGATCTGCTCCCACCGCTCGTTGACCGGGGCGTAGTAGCGGTCGTAGGCGTCGGTGTCGGTGACCAGGTAGGACCGCGGCACGGAGTCGAGGTAGACCCAGCCCTGCGGGAACGCGCCGAGCGCCATCCCGAAGTGCGGCACCCGCACCTGAGGTCCGAGCCAGACGGTCAGGTGCACGTTGCAGAAGCCCATGGCGGCGTTCTCCATGTGGGAGTGCACCATCCAGTCGATCTCCGGGCCGGCATAGGTCCGCACGCGACCGGAGGGGCCGCCGTTCTCGCCGCCGAAGGACTCGAGCACCTCCGAGGACGGATCCCGGGTGAGCTCGAAGCGCTCGACCAGCCGGGCCTTGAGCCGCTCCATCAAGGCCTGCCAGGTCGCGAACGTCTCCGAGATGTCGGTCGGCGCAGCGGCGTCGAAGTGCTCCTGCACGGACTTCAGGGTCTGGCTCATCGGGCTCCTCGTTCGGATCGGACGACGGTCGAACTATATATGATGTATGTCGCGCGGGGACGGAGTTGTCGCCCTCAGATCGGGTACGCCGACGCGCCGAGCCCGGACCCACCCGGCCGGAACGCTCCGGGAGCGTGCACGACGCAGGTCTGAGTGTGCTCGACCAGCCCCTCGTCGCCGTACTCCCGCCCCCAGCCGGAGCGCTTGATCCCGCCGAACGGCGCGCGCAGCGCCATCCCGGTCCGGTTGTGGGTGTTGACGAACGTGAAGCCCGCCTCCAGGCGGGCGGCCACCCCGAAGGCCCGCTCCTCGTCGGCCGACCACACCGACGCCGCGAGGCCGAGATCGCTGCCGTTCGCCCGGGCGACGGCCTCGTCGACCGAGTCGTAGGGCAGCACCGGCACGGTCGGGCCGAACTGCTCCTCGGCGACGATCCGGTCCCCGTCCGCGGCGCCCAGCACGAGGGTCGGGCGCACGAAGTGACCGCGGCCCAGGTCGGTGCCGTCGTCGGTGCCGAGCAGCAGCGCCTCGGCGCCGCCGTCGACCGCTCCCGCGACCAGGCCGCACACCCGGGTGGCGGCGGCGTCCGAGACCACCGGTCCCAGCGTGACACCGTCGTGCAGCGGATCGCCGAGGCGCAGCACCCGGTCGGCAGCGGCCCGGTAGGCGTCCACGACCTCGTCGTGGCGAGACCGGGGCACGAACAGCCGCTTGACCGCCATGCACACCTGGCCGGAGGTCGCGAAGCTCGCCATCACCAGCCGATCCATCGCATCCGGACCGAGCTCGGCGTCGTCGAGCAGGATCGCCGCGTCGTTGCCGCCGAGCTCCATCAGCGCAGGGGTCAGGGCCTGGCCGGCGAGCGCGGCGATGGCCCGGCCCGCCTGCTCGCCACCGGTGAACGCCACCCGGTCGACGCCCGGGTGCGCCACCAGGGCACTCGCGGTCAGGGCGTCGCCCTGCACGACCTGGACGGCCCCCGTGGGCAGTCCCGAACCGAGCAGCTCCACGACCCGGTCGATCGCGAACGGGGCGAAGGGCGACGGCTTGACCACGACCACGTTGCCGGCGACGAGCGCGGGCCCGAGCTTGAGGGCGGCGAGGATGACCGGCGCGTTCCACGGGGTGACGGCAGCGACCACGCCGTACGGGCGGCGGCGCAGCAGCAACCGGCCCTGGGCGTCGTCGATGCTCCGGTCGGCGAGCAGCGCGGGTGCCTGGTCGGCCGCCCAGCGCAGCACCGTGACCGAGAACATCAGCTCACCGCGACAGTCCGCCAGCACCTTGCCCGTCTCGCGGGCCATCAGCTCGGCGAGGTCGTCGACCTCCGCCACGATTCGGTCCGCCCCGGCGAGGACGGCGGTGGCCCGGGCGGCGACGTCGAGCCCCACCCACTCCGACTGCGCCGCGCGCGCCGCGCGCACGGCCAGATCGACGCCGTCCGCGTCGACCTCCTCGACGGTGCCGACGAGCTCGTCGGTGCGGGCCGGGTTCTCGCGCTCGATCATGACGCCGACGGTGCGGGGGCCTGGACGCCGACCATGTCGACGACCTGTCCCCCGCGCAGCGAGTTGATCATCGAGGTGTTGAGCAGGTGCTTGCGCATCCGCTCGCGGTCGGCGGCCAGCTCCCGCAGCTCGTCGTGGTAGGCCCTGATCGCCTCGGGGTCGTCCTGGCGCAGCTTCTCCCAGTTGTCGTGCGTGATCGTCTTGACGTAGGACAGCGCCACCTCGCGCCGCGCGTCGCACGCCTCGTCGAGCTGGGCCTCGGTGCCGTGGCCCTGGATCAGGGCCAGCAGTGCCGTCGTCTCGACGAAGGAGTCGTGGATGCCGCTGTTCATGCCCATCCCGCCGAGCGGGTTGTTGATGTGCGCGGCGTCGCCCATCAGCAGCAGCCGCCCCTTGCGGAACGTGTCGGCGACGCGCTGGTGGACCCGGTAGAGCGTGGTGTGCAGGACGTCCCACTCCCGACCGAGATCCGCGACACCGCGCAGCCGGTCCTGCACCCGGACCGGGTCGTTCTCGACCTCGTCGGGCGTGTCCTGCGGCGTGGGGAACAGGACCCGCCAGTGCTCCGGCGTGCGCAGCAGCACCAGCCACTCGGTCGGGTCGAAGACGTAGTTGACCGCCGCGATGCCCGGCAGGATCGTCTCCAGGTCCTCGGTCGTCGAGGCGACGAGGAACCGCTCGGGGTAGGTCATCCCCTCGAAGGTGAACCCGGCGCTCTGGCGGACCTGGGAGTTCGCGCCGTCGGCACCGAGCACCCAGTCGGCGGTGAAGACCGCGCCGGTCCCGGTCGTCACGCTCGCCGAGGCGCCGTCGGTCTCGGCCAGGACGACCGGCTGCCCGAAGTGGACCGTCACGTCGTCCATGTCCTCGAGGACCTCGAGGATCACCGGGGTGAGCTTGGACTGCTCCACCTGGACGCGGAACGGGAAGCGGGTGTCCTCGGACAGCACGCCCAGGTCCAGGTCGGCGATGGGCCCGGTACGTCGGTCGCGGTACTGGAAGCCGGTCGAGACGATGCCGCGCGCCATCAGCGGCTCGAGCACCCCCAGCTCGTCGAGCATCTCCAGGCTCGGCGGGTGGAAGGTCGAGGCGCGCGATTCGGCGGCCAGCGTCTCGCCGGCCTCGAGCACCGTCACCCGCACGCCGCCGCGGGCCAGGAGCAGGGCGGCCGTCAGACCGACCGGGCCGGCCCCGACGACGATCGCGTGGGTCTTGCTGTGGTCGTCACTCATGCTGGGTCTCCTGCGGCGTACCGCTGCTCGAGGGTGAGGAGGTCGGGGAGGCCGAGAAGGTCGGTCAGCTCGTCCCAGCCCAGGCGGTCCACGGCTCCCGCGTCGCCGTGGGCGGCGACCGCGGCGTAGACCGTCGCCTGCGCCCGGGCCGCCGCGAGCAGCGCCGAGACGGGGTGGATGACCACCCGGACCCCGAGGGTGGCGAGCGCCGCCCAGTCCGGAGCCGGCTCGTGGCCGGCCGCCTCGGACCGGTTGAGCACGAGGGGCGGGCAGTCGCCGGTCGCGTCGCGGACCCCGCCGACCACGGTGGCGAGGTCGTCGGCTCCGGCGCCCTCGACGAAGATCGCGTCCGCACCGGCCTCGGCGAACGCGACGCACCGCTCGGTGGCCGAGGAGACGCCTTCGACGCCCAGGGCATCGGTGCGCGCCACGACCACGATCCCCGCCGGACCGTCCGAGGCCTCGACGGCGGCGCGGACCCGGGCGGCGGCCTCGTCGACGTCGACGACCTGCTTGCCGGCCAGGTGGCCGCAGCGCTTGGGAGCGACCTGGTCCTCCAGGTGCAGTCCGGCGATCCCGGCCGCGGCGTAGGCGCGGGCGGTCGCGCGGGCCTGGAGGGCGTTGCCGTAGCCGGTGTCGGCGTCGGCCAGCAGCGGCCGACCGTCGAGCGCCGGGACCACGCTCCGGGCGACCCGGGCGATGTCGACTCCGTGCACGAAGCCGAGGTCCGGCAGGCCCAGGGTCACGGCCGAGGCGACCGCGCCGGACAGGTGCGCCCCGGCGACGCCCGCGCGAGCCGCCAGCCGGGCGCTGACCGCGTCGTACACGCCCGGCAGGTGGACCAGGTCGGGACCGGCCAGCAGCGCGCGCAGCCCGGTTGCGGTCATCGTCCGTGCAGGGCGGACATGCCCTCGACGCCCACGACCCGGGCACCGGTGAAGATCCGGATGGTCTCGACCGTCCCCTCCTCGCCGAGCCCGGAGAGGCCCCAGGCCGGGCGCGGGGTCATCAGGTGCAGGCTCATGATCGTGGAGCCGTTGACCTTCACCTCGCCGGCGCGGACCCGCCGGGCGAGCGCCATCGCGCGGTCGGTGTCGGCGCCGACGACGTAGCCCTCGAGGCCGAACGGCGTCCCGTTGGCCAGGGCGAGCGCCTCGTCCTCGGTGTCGTAGACGTGCACGGTCGCGACCGGTCCGAAGACCTCCTCGACCGCCGCCTCGCCAGGGACACCGGTGATCAGCGTCGGCGCGAGGAAGTGGCCGTCCGGGACGACGGTGCCGGCGTGCGCGGTGCCGCCGGCACCCTCCCGCGTGGCGATCTCCGCACGGAGCCGGGCGAGGTGGGCCGAGTGCACGATCGGACCGAGGTCGGTCTCGGGGTCGAGCGGGTCTCCGGCCGTCAGCGCGGCGAGCCGGTCGAGGGCGAGCGCCAGGATCTCGTCGGCGGAGTCGCGGGGCAGCACGAGGCGGCCCAGCGCGCGGCACCACTGGCCGTTGAGCGTGGTGAGCAGATCGACGGCGGCGCGGGCGGCGTCCGCCGGGTCGGCGTCGGGCATCACCACGAGCGGGTTGTTGCCGCCGAGCTCGAGCTGGAGTGCGGTGAAGTCCTCGGCGCACGCGGCGGCGACCGCACGGCCGCCGAGCGCTCCGCCAGTGAAGGACACCGCGCGGACCCGCGGGTCGCGGACGAGGAGCCCACCGACGTGCGAGCCACCCTGGACCAGCTGGAACATCCCGGGGTGCACGCCCGCCTCGGCCAGCACCCGGCCGACGACGCGCGCCAGCTCGGAGGTGCCGTACGGCGCGTACTCGCTCGGCTTGAGGATGGTGGGCGCGCCGGCGGCCAGGGCACTGGCGACCTTGTGGGCGGCCATCGGTGCGGGAGCGTTCCACGGCACCAGGCAGACGGCCGGGCCGAGCGGGAGGCGGTGCACCTCGACGTTCGTGCCGGCCTCGGTGGTCTGGTCGCTGCGCAGCACCCCGCTGCGCAGCATCTGCGCGGCCAGGTGGAAGGCGCCGGGGACGATCACGCCCACGATCGAGGTCTGCCGGATCGGCACCCCGGTCGCGAACGACTCCAGGGACGCGATCCGAGGGAGCTCGCCCTCCAGGGCGGTGCCGACCTCGTCGAGGATCTCGGCTCGCCGCTCGACGGGCAGCGCGAGCCAGCCGCCGTCGTCGTACGCCGCCTGGGCGGCCGCGACCGCGCGCTCGACGTCGGCATCGGCGGTGGCCGCCGCGGGGCCGAGCGTTCGACCCCGGTAGGGGTCCTCCAGCACCAGGTCGAGCTGCTCGGCGGGTGCCGCCCACTCGCCGGCGACCAGCTGGCCGGCGTCCGGGAGGTCGATGCCGGTGCCGGCGCGGTCATCGTGGGTCGTGGTCAAGACTGCTCCTCGTGGCGCGTGCGGGGGTGGATCGTCACTTCTTGAAGCTGTCGGTGGTCGTCAGACCCGCCCAACCCTCGTCCTCGACGATCATCTTCGCCAGGTCCAGCTTGCCGCGCTCGGCCGGGAACGCCTGGACCAGGCCCATGGCGGTGTCGCGGATGCCGCGGCCGACCGGGTTGCCCATCAGGGCGCCGGACGTGCCGCACATCTTCAGCGCGGCCAGCGCGACCTCGTGGGCGTGCTCGCAGATCGCGCCCTTGGCGAGCTTCCAGCTCTGCACGACCTCGTTCTTGGGCAGGACCGGCGGGTCGCTGGCCTCCAGGTCGATCTGGCGGCGCAGCCACAGGTGCGCCTCGGCCAGGTGCTGCTCACCGTCGCCGATGAGCACCTGGTGCATCGGACTGGAGGCGATCGGCTTGCCGGTGTCGGCGAAGGTGGCCGCCATCGTCCGGCTCATCGCGTAGTCCCAGACCCCCTGTGCGACACCGGCGTAGATCGCCGCGATCGCGATCTGGTTGCCGACCCACGAGCCGCGCGACATCGAGGTGGCGCGGGTGAAGGCTCCGGGCACCGCGAGAGCGAACTCGTCGGGGACGAAGCAGTCCTCGAGGATCAGGCCGTTGTTGTCCGAGGCCCGCATCCCGAGGCCGACCCACGGGGCGCGCGGACGCGAGCCCTCGGTGTCGCGGGCCACCAGGAAGAGGGTCAGCGCATCCAGGCCCTCCACGTCCTCGCGGCGAGCGGTGACCAGGTAGTAGTCGGCCGAGCCGGACAGGCAGCCGAACGACTTCTCGCCGTTGAGCAGCCAGCCGCCCTCGGTGCGCGTCGCCGTGGTGCGGATCAGCACGTTGGCGTTGGACGCCTTGACCGCCTCGCTGGCGAAGTTGCCGATCGCCTTCTTGTCGGTGCCCATCAGGTGCAACACCTTCTCGGCGAAGGCGCGCACGACCGGCGCCTCCTCGTCGTCGTACAGACCGGCGTCGAGGGCGGCCAGGGGCAGCATCCCGCGCGAGGACGACGAGCAGTGGAAGAAGTAGGCCAGTGCGGTGGAGCCGCACACGGTGCCGAGGGTGTACGTCGTCGCCGCCAGGTCGCGCAGGCCGCCGCCCAGCCCCCCGAACTCCTCGGGCACGACCAGGCCCAGCAGGCCCGCGTCGCCGAGCAGCTTGAGGTGACCCTCGGGGAGCGCCCCCTGCTCGTCGGCCGACTCGGCGGCCGCGGCGATCGCCGGGAGCACGGACTCGACCCGCTCCGCGCGCTCACGCTCGGCGTCGGTGAGGTCGGGGAGGAGGTACTCCGCCTTGAGGGTGGCGGTGCGCTTGCCCGTCATCGTGCTGCTCCTACGGGATCGGTCGTGACCGTGGTGGCCTCGAGGGTCGGGGTGGTGCCGAAGCTGGTGGGGTCCGACACGTCGGTCGGCGCAAGCCGGCCGCGAAGCGCGTCGGCGAGCTGGGAGATGTCATCGGAGTCGGTCGGCCAGTCGACCTCGAGGCCGACGAAGAGCCGGACCAGGTCCTCGGTCGCGACCGAGCCGTCCAGCCCGGCGAGCGTGGTGTCGAAGTGCTGGACCCCGCTCTTGAGGGCGGTCAGCGCCTTGACGAGCCCGAGTCGGTCCTGGTCTCGCAAGTGGGCGCGCACCGGAGCGGGCCGGGCGAGACCGACCGCGTCCTGGAGCAGGGCGCGCACGTGCAGCGGCGTCGAGGTGCCGCCCGCCTCGGAGAGCCCGACCTCGCGGACGGCGACGGTCGACAGGGCGGCGACGGCGCCGAGGACGTCCTCAGCACGCTCGGGGGCGAACGCGTCCTCGAGCACGACGGCCACCTGCCCGGGCGCGCCACCGGCCAGCGCGAGCGCCCGGTCGACGTCCTCTCGACGACTCGGGTCGATCGCGACCTCGACCGCGCCCAGGCCCAGGCCCAGGGCCCGGTCGCACTGCGCCGCGGTCGCGACCAGTGCGGTCGACCCGGCTGCGAGGGCCTCGGGCACGTCGGTGGGCGCCTCGTCACGCGTCAGGTCGAGCAGCCGGACGCGGACGCCCCGCTCGACGAGGGCGCCGACGGTCTCGAGCACCGCGCTCTCGGGGTGCGAGCGGGCCCGCAGGGCTGCGACCAGTCCCCCGTCGGCGATGGTGGCGGCATCCGGGAGGACGTCGGCGAACTGGCCCCAGCTGCGCGAGTGGAAGAGCAGCGGCGCCGTGCGCGGCGCCGAGTGGCCGGCGACCACCTCCCCGACGAAGATGGTGTGGTCGCCGCCGGGGTACTCGTGCACGACCCGGCAGTCCAGCCAGCCGAGCGAGGAGTCGAGCAGCGGCGCCCCCGTGTGCGCAGCTGTCCAGCTCTCGCCGGCGAACCGGTCGGCCACCTCGGGCACCATGCCGGCGAACCGGCGGGCGACCTCGGCCTGGTCCTTGGCCAGGACGTTGACTCCGAACACGCCGCTGCTCGCGATCAGCTCGTGCGAGTACAGGCCGCGGTCGAGACACACCGAGACCAGCGGCGGATCCAGGCTGACGCTCGAGAACGAGCTCGCCGTCATCCCGTGGCGCACGCCGTCCACCAGCGTCGTCACCACCGTGACGCCGCTGGGCCACTGAGCCAGGACGCTTCGAAACGTCGCAGGGTCGACCATGTGCACCTCCCACCTAGAGAATATACGATATCGGATAGGTGCGGAAGTGTTTGCCACGAGCCCACTTCGGTGGCCGCGTGCGACGATGACCGACGATGGGCACCCGCACCACCCCC
>JBAWHI010000556.1:0-12180 GCA_049593675.1 Nocardioides sp. | reverse complement strand
CTCGCCGGGCAGTCGCTGTCCGGCGACGTCGCGCCACGCGAGGTGGCGGCGCATCTCCCGGCCCCGGACGACGGCGAGGCCGTACTGGCCGGCGTGGAAGGCGATCTTGGTGCGGTTGTAGGACCACAGCCCGAGGGAGGGCAGCGCCGCGTCGAGAGCGTCCCGGTGGCGTCGGTCGGCCTCTGCCCGCCCGGCGACCAGGTCGCCGTCGTAGACGAGGCCGAGGAAGCGGCCGAGGACCTGCAGCAGCTCGTCGACGTCCTCGTCCTCGTCGACGCGATCGTCCGAAGGGGGGATGAAGTGCTCGCGCGCGAACTCCAGCGAGCCACCCATCGCCTCGCGCAGCAGGGTGACGATCGGGTCGGGCACGTCGTCGCCATCCCGGGTGCCGCGCGGGCCGGGGCCGCGCTCGCCCAGGATCGCCCGGCGCCGGCTCAGCATCGCTCGGACGCTCGCCCGGGCTCCGTCGTCGCTGAGGAGCGGCAGGATCCGGTTGATCCGCTCCTCGAGGCGGTCGTCCTCGTCCAGGAGGCCGCCGAGCACGGATGCCCACATGCTCACCGCCTGCACCAGCTGGGCGTCGTCCGTCGCATGCTCGATCGCCTGGTCGACGGCGTCGACGGCGGCGCCCGGGTCGTCGAGGTCGCGGTGGATGCGGGCCCGGGCCAGGCACCAGGCCCACTGGTCCGCGGTGCTGTCGGCCGGTCCGGGCGGCCCGCCCGCGAGCAGGGCGCTCGCCTCGGCCAGCCGGCTCAGGGAGGCGAGCCAGGCGGCGACCTCGACGGTCTCCGCCAGCGCACGGGTGCGCCCGGCCCTCGCTGTCAGCACGTGACCCCGACGATCGTCGGGTGCGTGGGTGCGCATCAGGGATGCCGCCCGGGCATAGAGCTGATCGCGATGGTCGGGGGTGATCCCGCGAAGCACCCACGCCGTGAGCAGGGGGGCGGCCAGGACGACGTCGTCGTCCTGGCATCGGACCAGCCCGAGGCGGGTCAGCCGCAGCTGCTCGTCGGCGTCCAGCCAGGTCCGGGGCAGCCCCCCGCTGACGGCGATCAGCTCGAGCGCCGCGCGTTCGCGGCGGGCCCGCGCGGCATCGATGCCCAGATAGGCGAGCACGTCGTCGGCGACGACCGGTTCGTCCACCCGGAGCCCGCCCGGAGTGGGGCGGACCCGCCCGGCAGCCCGGGCCGCCTCCGCCAGCGCGACGGTGATCGCCGGACGGCCGGACGACCAGCGGGCCATCCGGGCTGCCGACGGCGCCGTCAACGGGCCGTCCAGCGTCTGCTCCGCCACCTCCTCGAGGTCGCGGTCGGTGAGCAGGTCCAGGTCGCGACGTCGCCAGCGACGCACGGTGTCGCGCAGCGCGTCGGGGATCGCAGCGGCGTCGTGCGCCGTCGCCACGATGCACAGGCCCGCTCGCGCGAGCTGCACGGTCAGGAGCGCGGAGGCCGGGTCGAAGAGGTCGACGTCGTCGATCAGCAGCAGGTCGAGCTCGGCCGCCATCTGGACGGGCAGCCGGGTGTACAGGCTCAGCGGCTCGTCGAGTCGGGCGTCGTGCTCACCCAGCAGCCCGCCCCAGGGCCCGAGGGGCACGCCGGCGTGCCGCTCGCGGCCCGACACCACCGCTGCGCGGCGACCCGGGTCCTGGGCGGCGACCGCTTCGAGCACCGAGGTCCTGCCCGTGCCCCGGGGCCCGATCAGCAGCACCGACCGCGCCGCTGCGTGATCGTCGGCGAGCACGCTCAGCAGCGCCCCGCGTCCCACGAGTGCCATGGCACCGGAACCTACTGGCCCCGGGCCCTTCCGGTCGGTGGATCGGGAGAGAAGGTGCCTGGCTCGCGCCTCCGGTCAGCTCGGTCCGCTCGGTCAGCGGACCTTGAACGAGCTGCGCGCGACCCGCTTGCTGGTCGACCCGGTGGCCGTCACCCGCCAGGCGCCCTGGGCAGACCTCTTCAGCTTGATCGCCTTGGTGAACGTCCCGTTCGCCTTGGTCCTCACCGTGGCGGCGAAGCTCTTCGACCCAGCGCCACGACCTCCCTTGAGGACCAGCTTCACCGCCTCGCCCGGCTTGAACCTGCTGCCCGTGAGCGTGACCTTCTTGCCCGCCTCGACCTTCTTGGGTGCCGCGGTGACCTTGCCCTTGCCGGCGACGACCTGCAACGGAGCCGTCGCGGTGCGTGAACCGTTGGTGACGCGGACCTGGACGGCCCCTGGCGGGGTGAACGGCGGCACGGTGATCCGGACGTCGATCGCGCCGGACTCATCGATCGGGTAGCTGCCGACCGCGAGACCACCGACGGTGACCGTGGCCTCGGCGGCGGGCGTCGTGGGGGCGGAGCCCAGGAGGTGCTCCCCGACGATCCCGACCTTGCCCCCCTGCTTGACCGAGTACTCGTCGAGCTGGATCCAGGGGGTGGCGCTGGGGTCGTAGACCGCGGTGGTCAGGAGGACCGGTGGGTTGACCTGGTTGTCGCAGGCGAAGCTGTAGCGGTAGTAGTCCTCGCCGACATACCCCTTGATCTGGTACTCGACCGTCTTGGGGCGGTGGACGTAGATGCCCGCCTGGGACCAGGAGGTGTCGACCTCGAGCTCCTCGAGGACGAGGGGCTCGCTCGCGTCGAGGTCCGGGTATGCAGCGCTGTACGACACGAACCACAGGTCCGATCGGTCGTCGACGGCGAAGGCGACGGAGGAGTCGAGGTAGACGTCGGTCAGGTCGCGCGGGATCAGGTTGGCCGGCAACGCCCCGAGCTCGGTCTCGGCGGTGATCTCCGTCCCAGCCCGCAGCGGCGTCGGGATGTTCAACCGAACCTGGGTGTTCCACGTGATGTCGTCGGCGATGCGGCGGTTCGTAGGATCCAGCTCGCGGACCTCGCAGTCCTGGAAGGTGACGTTCCTGGTCGCCTCCGCGGCGCCGGCGGTCACCCCGGGCGGGGTGACCAGGACGAGGCCGGTGGCGGCGAGGGCGCCGGCCGCGACGGCGGCGACACGAGGGTGGATCACGGACACGAGAGCTCCCGGGGGCGATGCGGACAGGGCCGGCCCAGCATGGCGTCGGCCTCCGCGCGTGCGCGTGAGTAGTTCCTACTCACGCATCAGCAGTCGACCCAGGAGGTCGGTGTCGAGCGCGCCGTAGCCCGTGCGGCTCCAGGCGCCGAGGTCGAGCTTGAAGTAGTGGACCGTCCGGCCGTCGGAGACGAAGTCGAGCACGCCCTCCGGCTCGGCACCCCGCCTGAGAGCGCCGGCGCAGGCGGGACAGGCCGGCACCGTGACCCGGGTGTCGCCGTCCTGCCAGCTCATCGGCGAGGTGCCGCCGTCGTGGAGCGGGTTGAAGTAGCAGCTCGGCTGCGGCGTCCACGGCCGACCGCGCAGTGCCGAGGCGAGCGCTGCCTGGCCGCGTCTCGCGAGCACGATGGCGCCGACGACGTCGGCCGGGGAGTGGTCGCGGTCCAGGATGCGCCGGCCCACGTCGTAGTGGTCCAGAGCCGCCTGCCACGCGGGCAGCGCCTGGGTCCGCCGCGGGTCGAGCTCGGCGGCGTCGATCGCCTCGCCCAGACCGAGCACCTCGGTGGCTGCGCGCGACTCGTTGCGATGGTCCTCCGCGGCGCGGACGGTGCGCAGCACGGCCGGCGGGAGGGCGAAGGACCGCGAGGTCGGCTTCGGAGCGGTCGGGAGCGCCCTCGTGCGGCGCCGCCGGACCGCCAGCACGACGCCGGCCAGGACGATCAGCACGGCAGCGACGACGCCGGTCACCGTGCCCGTGCTCACGCCGTCGGCGGAGGCCCCGGAGAACCCGGCGCGCTCGTCGGCATCGAGCTCCTCGTAGAGGGTGCGGGCGTCCCCGGACTCGAGGATCTCGAGGGTGCGCAACGTCTGCGCACCGAGGTCGTCGGGGTGCTCGACCGAGGCGACCCGTGCGGCCTGGTACAGGCCCGGGTCGGCCGGGAAGGCGGTCAGCTCGAGCAGGTAGGGCGCGTCGTCCGGGTACTGATGCTCGAGACCGACGTAGATGCCGCTGCGACCGGTGTCGTCACGGATCACGCTCGCGAGCGTCTCGGGGTCGCCGTTGGTGAGCGGGTCGCCGTAGTCGAGATCGACGAGGGTCACGTACGTCGGCGTGCTCGCGCTCGCGACCGAGGCCTCGATCTGCTTCTCGACCGCGTGGGGCACCTCGTCGCGCAGGTCGGGCGAGATCCAGACGCCGTCGTCGCCGAGCTCGGTCTCGATCGTCGTGAGGGTCGACTCGTCGATCCGGCTCATCATCGGTCTCCTGGATGGGGTCGGCGCAGCACGACACTGAGGGCGGCGGCCGCCAGGAGCAGCCCGACGTAGGTGAGGACGGCGAAGATCAGACCGGCGGTGATGCCGCCGCCCGCGCCGCCCCAGTAGTCCGACTCCGGGCCGGGCACGACCAGGGGGTCCGGCGGCTCCTCGGCGAGCTCGGCGACGATGCGGGTGACGGCCGCATCGGGACGACCCTTGCTGTCGGCGTCGATGAACGGGTCCGCGTAGCCCACGGCCCCGAGGAGCGGGTGGCCGCCGGGGCTGACGACGGCGTAGTACCCGTCGGTCGCCACGCCGGCGCGCAGCTGGTCGAGAGCGGCGTAGGGAGTGTTGTAGCCCCCGTCGGCTGTGTCCTCCCACCAGACCACGAAGAGCGGCACGCGGGCGTCCGCGATGAGGCCCTCGACCTCGGCCACGGTCTCCTCACTGAGCTGGTCGCGGAGCTCGGGACCGATGTAGAAGCCGGTCTCGCGCACCCCGTCGACGGCTGCCTGCACCCGGTCGCCGGGCGGCTCCTGGGCGGCCGCGGCGACCTGCGCCTGGTCGGAGGTGATGCGCTCGGGGACCGGATGGTGGCCGGGCAGGCGACCGGCCGCCAGGCCGGCGCCGACGGCGATCGGAACGGCGAGCACCGCGGCGACGACGGCGGCGACGGTCCGCCGGCTCACCGGGACCCCCGGCGCGCGGCCGACACCTCGGAGGCGAGATGTCCGAGGTCGGTGCTGAGGCCGCCGAAGGCGGTGCGCGCCCAGACCGTGTCGCCCTCGTAGTAGGGGCGGAGTCGGCCGCCGCGCCGCACCAGGAGGGAGTCGGGCTCGTGTCCGCGGGCGACGGCGCGCTGGCACGCCGGGCACACGGGCACCTCGACCTCGCTGTCGCCGAACCGCCACTCGGCCGTGCGGGTCGCAGCGACGTGGCGGGGGTCGAAGAAGCAGACCGGAGAGGGCCTCCGCGCCCGGCCCGGCGCCATGGACAGCTCCCGGCGGCCCCCGCGAGCGAGCACCAGCGCGCCGACCACGTCGAGCACGTCGTCGGAGCGGAGCAGCGGCTCGGCGACCTCCCGGGCGAGGACGGCGCGGTCGAGCCGGTCGCCCTGCGGCCCGCTCGGCAGCGCCTCGGCGAGTGCGGTCAGCTCGTCCTCCGCCTGGGCCCGGACCTGCTCGATGTCGGGGACGCCGAAGGGCTCGGTCGGCAGGGCGCTCGGGTCGTCCGTGCGCGGGCGGCGCCAGCCCGGCCAGCCCCAGATGCTCTGCCAGAGCACCAGCAGCAGGCCGGCGCCGACGCTGACACCGACCATCCAGCGCTTGCCGGGGCTCCACGGCTCCGGCGGATCGTCGGAGCGGCCGGGCCGCTCGTAGGGCTGGAGGTCCACTCGGCGATCGGCGAGCTCGTCGACGACCGCGTCGGAGAGGGTGGGCTCGTCGTAGTCGGGTCGGTCGTCGCCGTCGAGGTCCTCGGTCGGCCCGGCGAGCGCGGTCCGGACCGCCAGCTCGGCGTCCACGGCCGGGACCAGGGTGCTCTGCCCGCTCCGGAGGTCGACCGCCTCACGGTTGGTCGACTCCTGCAGCGTGAAGATCGTCTCGTCCCAGTCGGTGCCGACGAGCCGCGCCCGGGCATGGGTCCCGTCCGCGGAGACGACGTAGAGACCCGGCTGCCCGATGCGCCGGCTCAGGGCCGTCGCGAGGTACTCCGAGGCGCCGTACCCGGCGTCCACGTCCGGGGGTGCGTCGATCACGGCGACGTACGCCTCGAACGGCAGCTGCTCCACGAGGCGGCTGATGCGCTCCATGGCTCCGGCGGCGTCGCCGGAGCCGCGGGTCTCCTGCACGATCACCCGGTCCTCGGCCAGGGCCTCTGCGAGCTCCTGGACAGTGTCGGGGTAGGGGACGTCGACCGAGATCATGCGAGTGTCCCGAGAAGGCCCGGGTCAGTCCTTGATCTCGCAGATGACGGCACCGTTGGAGACGGTCTGACCCACCTCGGCCTGCAGGCCGGTGACCGTGCCGGCCTTGTGCGCCTTGAGGGGCTGCTCCATCTTCATCGCCTCGATGACGACCACGGCGTCGCCCTCGGCGACCTCCTGGCCCTCCTCGACGACGACCTTGACGACCGTGCCCTGCATCGGGCTGGTCACCGCGTCGCCGCTCGCAGCGGCTCCGGCCTTCTTGCCGGCCGCGCGCTTCGGCTTCTTGGTGCCGGAGCCGGCGGACGCGGACGACAGCGACCCGAGACCGCCGGGCAGGACCACCTCCAGGCGCTTGCCGCCGACCTCGACGACGACGGACTGGCGCTCCGCCGGCTCGTCGGCCTCGTCCGAGCTGCCGGCATAGGGCTCGATCTGGTTGTCGAAGTCGGTCTCGATCCAGGTCGTGTAGACGTCGAAGGATCCCTCGCCGCTGGGGTTGGACGCGCCGACGTACGCCGGGTCGTCGATCACCACGCGGTGGAAGGGGATCACGGTCGGCATGCCGTCGACGGTGAACTCGGCGAGCGCGCGTCGCGAGCGCTCGAGGGCCTGGGTGCGGTCACGGCCGGTGACGATGAGCTTCGCGATCAGGGAGTCGAACGAGCCGGGGATCGTCTCGCCGTTCTCGTAGCCGCCGTCGAGGCGCACCCCGGGCCCCTGCGGCGGGCTCCACGCCGAGAGCGTGCCGGGCGCGGGCATGAAGTTGCGCCCGCCGTCCTCGGCGTTGATGCGGTACTCGATGGAGTGTCCGCGGACCTCGGGGTCGTCGTAGCCGAGCTCCTCCCCGGCCGCGATGCGGAACATCTCGCGCACCAGGTCGATGCCGGTGACCTCCTCCGACACGCAGTGCTCGACCTGCAGGCGGGTGTTGACCTCGAGGAAGGAGATCGTGCCGTCCTTGGCCACCAGGAACTCGCAGGTGCCGGCGCCGACGTAGTCCGCCTCGCGCAGGATCGCCTTCGACGACTCGTAGAGCCGGGCGACCTGGTCGTCGGTGAGGAACGGGGCGGGTGCCTCCTCGACCAGCTTCTGGTGCCGGCGCTGCAGCGAGCAGTCGCGGGTGGAGACCACGACGACGTTGCCGTGCTGATCGGCGAGGCACTGGGTCTCGACGTGGCGCGGCTTGTCGAGGAACTTCTCGACGAGGCACTCACCGCGACCGAACGCGGAGACGGCCTCTCGGACGGCCGACTCGTACTGGTCCGGGATCTCCTCGAGCGTGCGGGCGACCTTGAGGCCGCGCCCACCCCCACCGAAGACGGCCTTGATCGCCACGGGCAGGCCGTGCTCCTCCGCGAACGCCACCACCTCGTCGGCGTCCTTGACCGCATCCTTGGTGCCGGGGGCGAGGGGGGCGTTGGCCCGCTCCGCGATGTGCTTGGCCTTCGCCTTGTCGCCGAGGGCCTCGATGGCCGCGGGCGGGGGGCCGATCCAGATCAGGCCGGCGTCCAGGACGGCCTGGGCGAAGTCCGCGTTCTCGGCGAGGAAGCCGTAGCCGGGGTGCACGGAGTCGGCGCCGGTCTTCTCCGCGACCGCGATGATCTTGGCGATGTCGAGGTAGGAGTCAGCGGGGGTCGCGCCGCCGAGAGCGTGCGCCTCGTCGGCGAGCCGGACGAAGACCGCGTCGCGGTCCGGGTCGGCGTAGACGGCCACGCTCCCGATCCCGGCGTCCTTGCAGGCACGGATCACGCGGACCGCGATCTCGCCACGGTTCGCGATCAGGACCTTCTTCAGCGGCTTGGACTCCGGCATGTGACTCCTGCTCTCAGGGTTGATCTCTCCGCCGTGCAGGGTATCGCCCGTCCGCTGCGGTCCGTGTGTGGCACATGTCGCACTCGCGCAGCGCCGGAGGTGGCGCTCGCCGTCTCGTGGTTCGGCAGGCTCGCTGGTTAACAAACGCTAACCGGTCGGGCTAAGGTGCCGACATGAGCACCCACGCGAGCTTCGGACTCTCCCGCGAGCACGAGGAGTTCCGTCGTGCCGTCCGCGACTTCGCCGAGGCGGAGATCGCTCCCCACGCGGCGCAATGGGACCGTGAGCACCACTTCCCGGTCGACGTCGTGCGCAAGATGGGTGCCCTCGGGCTCTTCGGCCTCACCGCTCCGGAGGAGTACGGCGGGGCCGGCGAGGACGGTGACTTCACCAGCCTGTGCGTGGCGATCGAGGAGATCGGCCGCGTCGACCAGTCGATGGGGATCACGCTCGAGGCGGCGGTCGGCCTCGGCATCAACCCGATCCTCACCTACGGCACCGCCGAGCAGCGCCAGACCTGGCTGCCCGACCTGGTCTCCGGCGACCGTCTCGCGGGCTTCGGTCTCACCGAGCCCGGGGCCGGCTCCGATGCCGGGGCCACCCGCACCAAGGCGGTGCTGGAGGACGGCGAGTGGGTCGTCAACGGCGCCAAGCAGTTCATCACCAACTCCGGCTCCGACGTCACCAGCCTGGTCACCGTCACCGCGCGCACGGGGGAGACCGAGGCGGGCAAGGCGGAGATCAGCACGATCATCGTGCCGAGCGACACCCCTGGCTTCACGGCGGAGAAGGCCTACGACAAGCTCGGCTGGCACGCCTCCGACACGCACCCGCTCACCTTCCAGGACGCGCGGGTGCCCGAGGCCAACCTGCTCGGCGAGCGCGGGCGCGGCTACGCCCAGTTCCTGGCGACCCTCGACGACGGACGGGTCGCGATCGCGGCGCTCGCGGTCGGTTGCATCCAGGCCTGCCTCGACATGAGCCTCGAGTACGCCGGTGACCGGCAGACCTTCGGCGGCCCGATCGGGCGCAAGCAGGGCGTCGCGTTCCAGATCGCCGACCTCGAGGTGATGCTGCACGCCAGCCGGATGCTGACCTACCGGGCCGCCGCCATGAAGGACGGCATGCGCGACGGGGGAGGCGCGCCGATGAAGGACTTCAAGCAGGCGGCGGCCGTCGCCAAGCTCTACGCGACCGAGTCGGCGGTGACCGCGACCCGCATCGCCACCCAGGTCTTCGGCGGCTACGGCTTCATGGAGGAGTACCCGGTCACGCGCTTCTACCGCGACGCCAAGGTGCTCGAGATCGGCGAGGGCACCTCGGAGGTGCAGCGGATGCTGATCGCCCGAGGGCTGGGCCTGCCGGTCGAGTGAGCACCGGGGTGAGCCGATAGCCTCTCACCCATGTCCTACCGGTGGCGTCGGATCTTCACCGAGGCCTACCGGTTCCTCGCGGTCGGCGGCCTCGCCACCGTCGTCGCCTTCATGCTGTTCAACCTGCTCGTGCACGGGTTCGGCCTGGGCTACGACGCGCCGCTCGCCGGGCAGCCCTATCTCGGCTACCTGATCGCCAACCTGGTCGGCATGGCCGTGAGCTACCGCGGCAGCCGGTCGTGGGTCTTCAAGGACCGACCGCCCCGGACCGCCGACGGTGGCCGACTGATGTTCGTGCTGATCAATGTCGGCACGATGCTGATCCCGATCGGGTGCCTCTGGCTCAGCCGCAACGTCCTCGACCTCGACGACCCGCTCTCCGACAACGTCGCCGCGAACGTGATCGGTCTGTTCCTCGGCATGGTCGCCCGCTTCTACCTGTTCCGCACCCTGGTCTTCCGCCGGCCGGTGCACCTCGCCGACCTCAAGGAGCGTCCGCTCCAGGTCTTCGAGCTGAGCGACCTCGACCAGGTCGAGGCCCGTGAGGAGCCGGTCGACCTCATCGACGGGACCACAGATCCGTCCACGAGTGACCCAGCTCCGCGGCGAGCTCCCTGACCAGGGGCAGGCTCACGCCGACCACGTTGTGGTGGTCGCCCTCGATCCGGGTCACGAAGGCCCCGCCCAGCCCGTCCACGGTGAAGGCGCCGGCGACGGCCAGCGGCTCGCCGGTCGCGACGTACGCCGCCACCTCGGCGTCGCTGAGGTCGGCGAACTCCACGGTCGTGGAGGCTGTGGCCGCGGCCACCCGGCCGGTGGCCGTGTCGCGCAGGCAGTGACCGGAGCGCAGCACGCCGGTGCGCCCACGCATCTGCTCCCACCGGCGCACGGCCTCGTCCGCGTCCCCGGGCTTGCCGAGCGCGGCCCCGTCGAGGTCCAGCACCGAGTCGCAGCCGAGCACGAGGGCGCCCGCCGGCACCTCCGCCCGGTCCGCGACCGCCGCACACTTCAGCTCCGCGAGCTGGAGCGCCAGCTCGGCCGGGGGGAGACCGTCGAGCTGCGACTCGTCGACGCCGGACACGATCACGACCGGGTCGATGCCGGCGCTGCGCAGGGTGGCGAGCCGGGCCGGTGAGGCGGAGGCGAGGACGAGCGTCGTCTGGCTGGTGGCGGGTTCGGCGATCACGCCTGTGATTCAAGCAGTTGCGGGTCGTCGCCGATGCGTCGCCGGACCGCGATCACTCCTCGGGCATGATGTGCCGGTGCCCCTCCACCTCCGCCGGCGCTCCGCCGTCGTCCTGCTGTCCTGCGCGCTCGTGGCCGGGTGCGGCAACGACGGCGGGGGCGACGACGCAGCCCGGGATCGCGACGCCCAGGCGGTCAACGTGTACGCCGAGGCCGCGTCCTACGCGGACCCGGACTCGCCCGCGGCCGTCGCGGCGGCCCAGGCCGCCGAGGACGGCGACGTGGACGCCCAGCGGGTCTTCGACCGACTCGCAGCGACCCCGCAGGGGATCTGGCTGACGCCTGAGCAGTACCCCGCAGGCCGGACGGAGACCAGTGTCGGCGGCTTCGTCGAGCGGATCGTCGACGCAGCCGACGAGGCCGGCCAGGTGCCCACCTTCGTCGTCTACGGCATCCCGGACCGGGACTGCACCGGCGGCTACTCGCAGGGTGGACTCACCGCCGAGGAGTACGGACCGTGGGTGCAGGAGATCGCGGACGCAGCGGGGAGCGGCGAGCGTCCGGTGGCGGTCGTGGAGCCGGACGCACTGGCGTCCGCCATCGACTGTGACGGCCCCGAGGAGCGGATCCGGCTGATCGCCGATGCCGTGGACCGGCTCGCCGCGGCCGGGGTCACGACGTACATCGACGGTGGTCACTCGAACTGGGTGGCGCCGCAGGACGTGGCCGACCTGCTCGAGCAGGTCGGCGTCCGCGACGTGCGCGGCTTCGCCACGAACGTGTCGAACTACCAGTCCGACGCCGACGAGCGGGCCTACGGCGAGCAGCTCAGTGAGCTGCTCGGCGGCGCGCACTACATCATCGACAGCGGCCGGAACGGCAACGGCTCCAGCCCGGAGTGGTGCAACCCGCCGGGACGGGCCTACGGGCGTGACCCGGCCGCGGTCACCGGGAGCGGCGGCTCGCACCTCGACGCCTATCAGTGGGTCAAGCCGGCCGGTGAGAGCGATGGCGAGTGCAACGGCGGGCCGCCGGCGGGCGACTTCTGGCCGCAGCGGGCCCTGGAGATGGCCGTCTCGTCCGGCTGGTGAGATTCCCGCGCGCCGCGGGTGGCCCACCGGGTCGAGAACCCGGTGCCGTTGTTAGCATTCGCCACATGCAGCCGGGCAACGACTGGGTGGCCGTCATCATCGAGGACGACCCCGATGTCCGCGACCTCATCGACATCGTCCTGACCCAGTCCGGATTCCGAACGGTCGTGACCGAGAACGGGCCCGAGGGCGTCGAGGCGGTACGCCAGAACAATCCGCTGATCACGACCCTCGACGTCAACATGCCCGGCATGGACGGCTTCGCCGTCGCGCGTCGTCTGCGCGAGTTCAGCAACACCTACCTGATCATGATCACGGCCCTCGCGGACGAGATCGACGTCGTGCAGGGCTTCGAGGCCGGCGCGGACGACTATCTGGTCAAGCCGTTCCGCCCCCGCGAACTGCGGGCCCGAGCCGACTCGATGCTGCGCCGCCCGCGCGCGCGGTCCGCCGCGCCTGCGGGCTGGGCCGAGGGCGAGGAGGAGCGGGTCACCCCGGCCCGGGAGGAGTCGTGGGCAGCCGCGGCCGC
>JBAWHI010000555.1:0-18888 GCA_049593675.1 Nocardioides sp. | reverse complement strand
GTGGCGGTCCTGGTGATCGGCACCCGACCGAAGCTCGGTCCCCGCCGGGCCGAGGCCGCGGCCGCCCTCGGCGCGGCGGTCGGCGCGCCGGTGACCGTGTCCGCGACCACCACCGACGGGCTCGGTCTCACCGGTCGCGGCGAAGGGGTCGCGGCGATCGCGACCGCGCTCGTGGTCGGCTGACGCCTCCTCACCCGGCTCACCCCGGCCCGGCGCGCCGGACCTCGACCTTCCGGGCCCCGACCCTCCGGGCCTCGGCCTTCCGGGCCTCGTCCTTGCGGGCACCGTCCTTGCGGGCACCCACCAGCACGACGCCCTCGACGACCCGGACGGCGTACGCCGGCACCGCGACGTGCTCGTCGTCCAGACACCTCCCGGTGCGCAGGTCGAAGGCGTGCTTGTGGGTGGGCGAGCCCACGAACGGGACGCCGTCGCGGGACCCGACGATCCCGCGGGCGATCGAGGAGGCTTTGGCGAACGGGTCGTGGTTGCCGAGGGCGTAGACCTGGTCGTCCGGGGCGCGGAAGAGCGCGATCGCCTGTCCGTGCACGAGCGCCGTCGCGCCGCGCTCGACGTCGAGCTCGACGACCCGGCAGACCGGCTGCCACTCCATCCGCTGCCCCTTCCTGGTGACCAGAACGTAGGGCCGGACTGTGAAGGCCGATGTCTCGGCGTGTAACAAGCATGGAAAACTCGGCGCGTGCCCGCCGCCGTCGTGATCCTCGCCGCGGGCGTCGGCGCACGCGTCGGCGCCGGGTCGAACAAGGTGCTGCTGCCGCTCGGCGACCGACCGGTGCTCGCCTGGTCGGTGCGCGCGGCACTGGACCTGACAGACGTACGACGGGTGCTCCTGGTCGTCCGCCCCGGCGAGCGCGACGAGGTGACGGAGGCCCTGGCCCCGCACCTGGGCGGCACCGGAGCCGACGACACCGAGGTCGGCCTGGTCGACGGCGGCGCAACCCGGCACGCCTCGGAGTGGAACGCCCTCCAAGCGCTGCGTGGCGAGATCGAGTCCGGGGCGGTCGACGTGGTCGCCATCCACGACGGCGCCCGGCCGCTGGCCGGGACCGCGCTCTTCACCGCGACCATCGAGGCGGCCCGCAGCCACGGCGGCGCGATCCCCGTGGTCCGGCTGCCCGGGCTGCTCGCCCGCGACGGCAGCGCGCTGCCCGCCGAGCTCGACGGCGTCCAGACGCCGCAGGCGTTCCGGGCGCGCGAGCTGCTCGCGGCGTACTCCCGAGCCGACCAGGACGGCTTCGACGGCACCGACACCGCGGGCTGCTGGAGCCGCTACGCCGCGTCGCCGGTCGCCGCGGTGCCGAGCTCCCCGCTCAACCTGAAGGTCACGTTCCCGGAGGACCTGGAGCTGGCGCTGCGCCTGGCCCCGCCCCCCGGGTGAGGGCCTCGAGGACGCGCACGTCGTCCTCCGAGCCGACCCGGCGAGCCGAGGTGGGCGCCTCGAGCAGCTCGACGGGGAAGCGGTCGCGCAGAGCGGCCACCAGCGTCACGAAGTCGGTCGACGGGAGCCCGTCGAGTGCGGCCACCACCGCGGCCGGCAGCACCACGGGCGAGGCCACGGCCACCAGTCCGGCGCGATCGACGGTCTCCCCGACGACGCCGTCCTCGACGACCTTGACCGTGTCGGTGACCGGACGGACGCCGACCACGACGCAGCTGCGCTCCACGGCATGGGCCAGGGCGGCGGCGATGAAGTCCGGCGGGGTCATCGGGCAGAGCGGGTCGTGCAGCACCACCGGCTCGCCGCTCTCGACGAGCGCCGCCCACGTCGTACCGGTGTCGATCGGCGTGACCTCGGCGGCCCCCAGTGCCCACGCGGCGGCGGCGACCAGCGCCTCGCCGTGGATCAGGGCGTACGGCAGGTGGCCGCGGTCCTCGTCCAGGACGCTGCCCAGCGCCGTCAGGGGTTCGTCGTACTCCACGTCGCGAGCCTACAAACGCCCGGGAAACGGGCGGAGACGACGCGAGGCCCCCGGATCGCTCCGGGGGCCTCGCGTGACGATCAGGAGGCGAGCACCTCGTCGAGGAGGGCCTCGGCCTTGTCCTCGTTGGTGCTCTCGGCCAGGGCCAGCTCGGAGACCAGGATCTGGCGGGCCTTCGCCAGCATCCGCTTCTCGCCGGCCGACAGGCCACGGTCCCGCTCGCGGCGCCACAGGTCGCGCACGACCTCGGCGACCTTCATGACGTCGCCGCTGTGCAGCTTCTCCAGGTTTGCCTTGTAGCGACGCGACCAGTTGGTCGGCTCCTCGACGTGCGCGGCACGGAGGACGTCGAACACGCGGTCGAGGCCCTCCTTGTCGACGACGTCCCTCACACCCACCAGATCGAGGTTGCAGGCAGGCACCCGCACCACGAGATCCTGCTGGGCGACGATGCGGAGTACGAGGTACTCCCGGTCCTCTCCCTTGATGGTCCGCATCTCGATGTCCTCGATGATCGCGGCCCCGTGATTCGGGTAAACAACCGTCTCGCCGACAGTGAAAGTCATATGTCAGGTACCCCTTCCTAGGTGTTCATTCTAACACGCGTCTGGAACGCCCCCGACAGCGTTTGTGCAGGTCAGGGGCACAATGCGGGCTTGACAGATGCGCAGTTCGTGTGGTGGCGACCCTCCTGGGAAGCCGAATCCGTGTGCGGGAGCGGCGTCTGACTGATACTGCGGGGTATGTCGCCGACCCTGCGCCGCCGCACCGAGGTCGAGGCCACCGCGCCGGAGGCACCGCGCCCCGAGCGGCGTCAGGCCCTCGCCCACACCACCCCGATCCTGCTGCTGCGCGCGGCCCATCCCCGCCTGGCCCTGATCACCGCCGGCGGCCTGGCGATCGCCGCCGCACTGAGCGGTCGGACCGGTCGCGAGGTGGCGCTCGTCCTGGCGACCGTCCTGGTGGGGCAGGCGATCCTCGGCTGGCACAACGACCTGGTCGACCGCGCCCGCGACGCGACCCGGCTGCCGAGCGGCAAGCCGATCGCGGACGGCTACCTGGAGGCCGGGACGGCGTGGTTCGCACTGATCTGCGGCGTGCTCCTGCTGGTGCCGCTCTCGGTCCAGAACGGCGTGACCGCGGGGGCGGCGTACCTCGCCTCGATCGCGGTCGGCCTGATCGGCAACGTCGCCCTGCGCCGCGGCTGGCTCTCCTGGCTGCCCTGGGCGCTCGCCTACGCCCTCTACCCCTTCTTCCTCTCGTACGGCGGGTGGGGCGGCGCCGCCACCGGCAGCCCACCGCAGGCCGCCGTCGTCGCGCTCGCCGCGGCCCTCGGTGTCGGGGTGCACGTGCTGTGCGCGCTGCCCGGCCTCGTGGCCGACCACGAGGACGGCGTGCGCCACCTTCCGCTGCGCATCGCCCTCCGGATCGGCGCCACCCGCCTCCTGGTGCTCGCGATCACCTGGACGGTGCTCGACCTGGTCGCGCTGCTGGTCGTCGCGAACAGCGTCGGACTGGCGCAGTGACGGCGCTCGGAGACCGCTAGGCTGTGGCCGGCAACCCAGTCGACCCGTGAAGGCCCGAAGATGCAGCTCCGCATGTCCGCTCGCCTGCTCGCCTCCGCAGGAGCGCTCGCACTCGTCACCGTGCTGTCCTCGTGCGGCTTCGACCTCGCGACCGACCGCGACTACACACCCGCCGCCGGCGTCAACGAGCAGGACGCGATCGTCGACGTCCTGGGCGCCACGATCGTGTCGGCCCAGGAGGGCTCGGGCACGTTCATCGCGACCTTCAGCAACAACGACCAGGACGCGCCGGCGACGGTCGAGTCGATGACGGGCGAGGGCCTCGTGGTCGAGGAGTTCGAGCCGATCGAGATCGCGCCCGGCGGGCTGCTCAACCTCGCTCTCGAGGGTGGGATCCCGGTGACCGGCGAGTTCGTCGAGGGCAACTTCGTCGCCGTGCAGATCAGCTTCGGCGACGGGCGGAGCGTCGAGATGCAGATCCCCGTCTCGCCGAACTGCAACGAGTACGCGGGCCTGGACGAGTCCGGGACCGGCGGCGACGAGGAGTGCGAGCTCGAGGAGCTCGAGCCCGTCGAGCACTGAGCCCGGTCTCGACCGAGTCGCTGGGCCAGCACGAGCCGATACGGAGTCGACTGACATGACCTACACCCTGATCCTGCTCCGCCACGGCGAGAGCGAGTGGAACGCCAAGAACCTCTTCACGGGCTGGGTGGACGTCCCGCTCAACGACAAGGGCCACGCCGAGGGGCTGCGTGCCGGCGAGCTGATCCGCGACGCGGACGTGCTGCCCGACATCGTGCACACCTCGCTGCTGCGCCGAGCGATCAGCACCGCCGGGCTCGCGCTAGACGTGGCCGACCGGCACTGGATCCCGGTGCGCCGGTCGTGGCGGCTCAACGAGCGCCACTACGGAGCCCTGCAGGGCAAGAACAAGAAGGAGACCCTCGAGGCGTACGGCGAGGAGCAGTTCATGCTCTGGCGCCGCTCCTTCGACGTGCCCCCGCCGCCCATCGAGGACGACAGCGAGTGGTCCCAGGCCCGGCTGCCGCAGTACGCCGACCTCGGCTCGGACCTGCCGGCCACCGAGTGCCTCAAGGACGTGATCGCGCGGTTCCTGCCGTACTGGAACGCCGCGATCGTCCCCGACCTGCGCGCCGGCAAGACGGTGCTCGTCGCCGCCCACGGCAACAGCCTGCGCGCGCTGGTCAAGCACCTCGACGGGATCGGCGACGACGACATCGCCGGGCTGAACATCCCGACCGGGATGCCGCTGGTCTACGAGCTCGACGAGGACCTGCGACCGACCGTCGCCGGTGGTCGCTACCTCGACCCGGCGGCGGCCGCCGAGGCCGCCGCCGCCGTCGCCAACCAGGGTCGCTGAGCAGGAGCGCGCGACGCCGTAGCGCGCTCCGCGGGCTCCATGAGATCGAGCGTGCCCCGGCGAGGGACTCGCTCGCGACGGTCGGACTCAGACGTCGACGGCGGAGGGGTTCTTGCCGGTGACCACGAAGACGACGCGGTTCGCGACCGAGACGGCGTGGTCGGCGATCCGCTCGTAGTAGCGGCCCAGCAGCGCCATGTCGACGGCCGCCTCGACGCCGTGGTCCCAGTCGGTGGCGAGCAGCTCGGTGAAGCTGCTGCGCCGGAGCTGGTCCATCTCCTCGTCCGCGTGGGTCAGGCCCTCGGCCCGGTCGACGTCGCGGTCGACGATCACCGTCGAGGTCTGGGCGACCATCTCCTCGGCGACCTCGGCCATCCGCTCGATGGTCGGGACCATCGGCGGCGGCACCGCGATGTGGGGGACCCGGAGCCGCGCGATCTTCGCGACGTGCACGGAGAGGTCGCCCATCCGCTCCAGGTCGCCGACCATCCGCAGCGCGGCGACGACCGTGCGCAGGTCGCTGGCGACCGGCTGCTGCAGCGAGAGCAGGAGGAAGGCGGAGTCCTCGAGCTGCTCGCGGGCGCGGTCGATCTCGACGTCGCCGCTGATGACACGCTCGGCGATCCCGGCGTCGCCGGTGAGCAGCGCCTGGGTCGCGAGCCGGACGGACGTCTCGACGTCCCTGCAGATCTCCGCAAGGTCGTTGAAGATGGCGTCGAGCTGGTCGTGGAAAGCCTCTCGCATGGGACCGGAGCCTAGGTGGGCGAAGTGACGAGCCGGGGCCGCACCGTGAACGCGGGGTGAACATCGCGAAGCCGGGCCGTTCTGGGCGAACTCCAGGTGACCGGACTCGTACGATTCAGGGGTGGATGCGACGTTGCAGGCGTTTCTGGCCGCGCTGATCGGCGCGGGCGTCGTCGGTGCCGCGGTGCTCGCCTGGCACGTCAGCGACCGCCAGCAGCACCGGCAGCCGGTGGCCGAGGAGCCGGTCGTCCCGGTCGGCGTGGCCACGGTCCTCTCGGTCCTGCGCAGCAGCGCCGTGGTCGTCGACGACACCGACACGGTGCTCAAGGCCAGCGCTCCGGCGTACGCCATGGGACTGGTGCGCGGCACCGCCCTGGTCTCCGAGCAGCTCGCCGACCTGGTCCACCAGGTGCGTCGCGACGGCCAGATCCGCGAGACCGAGCTGTTGATGAGCCGCGACGGTGCACCCGCGCGGCACGTGACGGCGCGGGTCGCACCGCTCGGTGCCCGGTTGGTGCTGGCGCTGGTGGAGGACCGCACCCGCGAGCGCCGCGTCGAGGCGGTGCGCCGCGACTTCGTCGCCAACGTCAGCCACGAGCTCAAGACCCCGGTCGGCGCGATCCGGCTGCTGGCGGAGGCGGTGCACGACGCGGCCGGCGACCCCGAGGCCGTCAAGCGGTTCTCGGACCGGATGCTGACCGAGAGCGACCGGCTCTCGCGCCTGGTGCAGCAGGTCATCGAGCTGTCCCGCCTCCAGGGCGACGAGCCGCTGGACGCTCCCCTGCCGGTCTCCCTGGACGACGTGATCAAGGTCGCCGTCGACACCAGCGCCATCGACGCCGGCTCCAAGCGGATCTCGATCGTGGCGGGCGGCACCCCCCACCTCGAGGTGCTCGGCAGCGAGGAGCACCTCACCGCGGCGGTCGCGAACCTGGTGGCCAACGCCGTGTCGTACTCCGAGCCGGATGCCACCGTGCTGGTCTCGACCAAGGTCGACCGGGACCTGGACCAGGTGGAGATCTCGGTGGTCGACCAGGGCATCGGCATCCCATCCGGTGAGATCGACCGCATCTTCGAGCGGTTCTACCGGGTCGATCCGGCCCGGCACCGCTCCACCGGCGGCACGGGGCTCGGGCTCTCGATCGTCAAGCATGTCGCCGCCACCCACGGCGGTGACGTCCGGGTGTGGTCCGTGGAGGGACAGGGGTCTACGTTCACCCTGACCCTGCCGCGCCACAGCCCGGCCCGTTCCGCACCCCGAGACCAGGAGAGCTGATGACGCGAGTACTCGTCGTCGAGGACGAAGAGAGCTACAGCGACCCCCTCGCCTACATGCTCCGCAAGGAGGGCTACGAGGTCGCGATCGCGGCCGACGGCCACGCCGCGCTGACCGAGTTCGAGCGCAACGGTGCCGACATCGTGCTGCTCGACCTGATGCTGCCCGGGATCCCCGGCACCGAGGTGTGCCGCCAGATCCGGCAGAGGTCCAGCGTGCCGGTGATCATGGTCAGCGCGAAGGACGACGAGGTCGACAAGGTGGTGGGCCTCGAGCTCGGCGCCGACGACTACGTCACCAAGCCCTACTCCCCGCGCGAGCTGGTGGCGCGGATCCGGGCCGTGCTCCGCCGCGGCCAGGAGCCCGAGGTCGCCGACGTGGCCCTCGAGGCCGGCCCCGTCCGGATGGACGTCGAGCGCCACGTCGTGACCGTCGACGGCCAGGCCCAGCGGCTGCCGCTCAAGGAGTTCGAGCTGCTCGAGCTGTTCCTGCGCAACCCCGGCCGGGTCCTCACCCGCGGCCAGCTGATCGACCGCGTCTGGGGCTCCGACTACGTCGGCGACACCAAGACCCTCGACGTCCACGTCAAGCGCCTGCGCGCCAAGATCGAGCCCGACCCCGGCGAGCCGAAGTACCTCGTCACCGTCCGCGGGCTCGGCTACAAGCTGGATCTGTGATCCCGGCGCGTGGCTGAATCCCCGGTCGACCGGGGATTCCTGACGTTGTCAGCCGTTGCAACCCCCGACAACGTCAGGAACTCCCTGACGGAGGTGGCGGGTGGGACTGCTGAGACTGGCGGCAAGTCGCGCAACGACGTCCGAAAACCGCGTGTCGGGCGTCCGTGAGTGTCCCTAGGCTGGATCGGTGACGAGTACGACGAGCGCTCCCGCGGGCGCACCGACCAGCACCGTGCCGCCCTGGCTGCCGGTGGCCGCCGTCAGCGTGACGCTGGTGCTGTGGGCCTCGGCGTTCGTCGCGATCCGCTACCTCGGGGACGAGTTCTCCCCCGGCGCCCTGTCCCTGGGCCGGCTGCTGGTCGCCGCGGTGTGCCTGGGCGTCGTCGCGCTCGCCAGCCAGGGGGTCCCCCGACCGACGCGGCGTGAGTGGGTGTCGATCGTCGCGATCGGCGTGCTCTGGTTCGGCATCTACAACGTGGCCCTCAACGCCGGCGAGCGACGGGTCGACGCCGGCACCGCGGCCATGCTGATCCAGGTGTCGCCGGTGCTGATCGCGCTGCTCGCGGCGGTCTTCCTCCACGAGCGGTTCACCCTCTACCTCGGGCTCGGCCTGGCGCTGGCGTTCGCCGGCGTCGGCCTGATCAGCATGTCCTCCTCGGGCTCGAGCGACCACGACGTGGCCGGCGTCCTCCTGTGCCTGCTGGCCGCCGTCGTCTACTCGATCAGCCTGATCCTGCAGAAGCCGCTGGTCGCCCGGCTCCCCGCGATCCACGTCACCTGGCTGGCCTGCACGGTCGGCGCGATCGTCTGCCTGCCGTTCCTGGGCCAGCTGCTCGACGAGGCCCGCGCGGCGCCCACGTCCTCGGTGCTCTGGGTCGTCTTCCTCGGGGTCGGCCCGACGGCGATCGCGTTCACCACCTACGCCTACGCCCTGCGTCACATGAGCGCCAGCAGCCTCGGCGTCTCGACCTACCTAGTCCCGCCGGTCACGATCGTGATGGGGGTGCTCCTGCTCGACGAGGCGCCGCCCCCGATGGCGTACGTCGGTGGCGCGCTCGCGCTCGTCGGGGTGGCCCTGGCCCGGCGCAAGCCGCGCACGATCGCCGACGAGGCCGGCCCACCCGCGTAGGACCGGCGCCCGGGTCCAGGTTTGGCGATGGCCGAGACGGCCATCATCGACATGTGACTGCACCCCGGAAGACCGCGAAGCTCCCGCTCCTGCTCGGCCTCATGGCCGTCGCGGCCCTGGCCGCCGGCTGCTCCTCGACCCCCACGGTCGAGGGGGACAGGCTCGAGGGCGAGGTGTCCACCCAGCTCGAGCAGAGCGTCGGCGTCGCCCCCGACGCGGTCGACTGCCCCGACGACCTCGAGGGCGAGGAGGGGTCCAGCGTGCGCTGCACGCTCACCGCGGGCAGCGACACGGTCGGGCTCACGGTCACGGTCACCGGGGTCGACGGCGACAACGTCGACTTCGACATCGAGGTCGACGACGCCGTCCAGGGGGACGAGTCGTCGTGACCGCACCGGCGACCGCCCAGGCGTTCCTCGAGCGGGTCCGCGCGGTGACGGCGGGCACGCCGTACGTCGTCGAGGAGACCGACACCGGCTTCGACGTCACCCTCGACATCGTCGACGCGGAGTGGTTCGGGCTGTTCAACAAGGCCGGCCTGGAGAAGGTCTACATCCATCACGTGGCGGTGCCGGAGCCCGGCGTCTACTCCGTCACCGACGAGTCGCGCACCGTCGAGTGGGCGGCCGGCGTCCCAACGACGGGGAGCGCGGAGCGCGTCTACGGCCGGGTCAAGGAGTTCGGCGTGCAGAAGGTCTGGGCGTGGGACGAGCAGGGCCGCTTCGGGGTGCAGGCCGACTACCGCTTCAACTCCGAGGAGGGCCGTGACCTGCTGGCCGGGGTCGCGCAGGAGCTCGGCTTCGAGCAGCGACGCGGCGGCGCGGAGAAGACGGGCCTGGTGGTCGGCCTGATCGGTGCGGTCGGCGCGCTCGCGGCGATCATCGCGGTCGTGGTGGCCGCGCTGCTCGGCAAGTTCTGACCGAGCATCGACCACCTGCGGCCTCAGGACGGCGGGTCCGAGACCCCCGAGCCCCGGATCCGGGCCAGGAGCGCGGTGGTGGAGAGGTCCCCCACCCGTGGCACCAGCCGCAGCAGCCCCGCCTCGAGGACGGGGCCGTAGACGTCGGCGAGACCCTCGGCCGCGAGGTCGTCGCCGTGCACGACCAGCGCGAGACGATGCTCGTCGAGGAACTTCCGCGTCAGGCGCAGCGGTGCGTCCGGGACGACCTCGTCGACGTAGCGACACGCCTCGACGACCGCGACGCGCTCGTCCAGCGTCATGACCGGCCTCCGCTTGTACGACGCGACCGTCTCGTCGGACAGCACGCCCACCACGACCTCGTCGCCGAAGTCGCGCGCCGCCCGGAGCAGCGCCACGTGGCCGGCATGGAAGAGGTCGCCGACCATGTCGACGTAGACGCGCGTCGGTTCCGACATCGGTCCTCCCGGGCTAGAACGGGCGGCCCCACCGCGCCTGCCGTGGAGACGTGAGGCCGCTGGTCGACCCTCAGCCCGCCGACTCTCCGGGCACCACCTCGACCGAGGCCATGAACTTCTGGAACTCCGGCACCATCTCGTCGAACTGCTGGAAGACGCAGGTGAGGGTGTAGATCACCACCACCCGACGGGTCGGGTCGTGGACGTCGACCAGGCCCTGCACGGCCTGGGCCTGCCGGATGTCGTAGGTGCGGCCCTCGATCGGGACCAGACCGCCGTAGGCCTGGGTGATGGCCGGCGCGTGCTCGGAGTCGATCACCGTGCGCTTGACCAGCTCGACGTCGGAGGCGCCCTGCCCGCGCAGGATCGCCAGGGACTCGTCGGCGATCTGCTCGAGCGTCGCGTCGTCGGTGCGCCAGTCGCCGCTGACCGAGATGCTGGGGGTGTAGTCGCCGGGGGCGTCGTCGCGCAGCGCGAGGAAGGCGGCGTTCTGCACGCCTCCGGTCTGCGGGGGCACCGGGCGCCAGTGCTCGTTGGGGAGCTCGAAGCGCACGGGGACGGGCAGGGTCGCGGTCATGAGAGCAGATCTCCGATCCCGTTGATGATGTCGCCGCCGGTGTCGAGGACCTCGCCCGGGTCGATGGTGATGTGTCCTCCGACCTTGCCACCCAGACCGAAGGCGAGGCCACCGGAGCCGCCGATCTCGAACTTGCCGTCGGTGAAGCCGAAGTCGACGTCCGCGGCCGCGCCGAAGCCGGCCCAGACCTCGCCCTCGACATCGCCGCCGACGCCGCCCACCTCGCCCTCGAGGCCGCCCTCCGCCTTGGCGCCGAGGAAGACCTCGCCGCCCGCGTGGGCTCCCGTCGGACCGAGCAGCACCTCGCCCTCGGCGTTGCCGCCGACGTAGGCCTGTCCGTCGGCTCCGATCGAGGCGTACTCCCACTCGGCGCCCGTCGAGCCCTCGACGCCCACCAGCACGGCCTTGCCGTTCGCGCCGATGACCACGCCGTCGGAGCCGACCGAGGCCTCCGCCCCGCCCTCGACCCCGAGCACGGTGACCGAGCCGTCGGCGTGCACCCGCGCGCCGCCCCAGTAGTCCTCCCAGGACCCCTCGGCGCCCCAGATGCTGGCCTTGCCCTCGACCTTGCCGAGGTTGATCTGGAACGGGCTCTCCGAGCCGCCCTTGTCGTACTTCCCGTCGGGGCCCTCGGCGCCGTTGCGACCGAAGGTGTTGTCCCAGTCGCCCCAGTCGATGCTCGGGCCCTCGACGGATCCCTCGGCCGTCGGGCCGTGCGTGGACCCCTCGGTCTTGGACCCCTCGAGCCCGCCGAGCTCCTTGACCGCGGTCGCCCCGGCGCTCTCGAGCGCCTGCCGGGCCTCGTCGAGGATCTGCTGGGCCTCCTCCCGCAGCGCGACGCCGGGGTCGACGAACGGGCCGGGGCGCGCCGGCCCGACCGACGGCGTGACCGGGCCGCCGTACGACGGGACGCAGACGTCGCGGTTGACGTAGCTGTTGTAGGCCGCGACAGCGCTGTTGTAGTCGGCGACCGCCTGCGCGGTCGCCGCCTCGCCCTGCTCCCACCGGGCGATCGCGTCAGCGGCCTTGGTCTGGGCGGCGCGCAGCGCCCCGGCGTAGGTCGACAGCGACGTCGACGCCTGCTCGAGCAGGTCGGCGTAGGCCTGCCACTTGGCGCGCTCCGCCGAGCGGGCGCTCTGGTAGGCGGGCTCCCCGAAGCCGCCGGACCAGCCGGTCACGGTGATCGCGTCGACGTCCTCGGCCAGCCCGGAGATTCGGGTGGCCTCGTCCGAGAGCCGGGTCGCGTTGGTCTCGACCTGGGCGGGCTCGCCGCGGATGAGTGCCTGGGGGTCGGAGGTGGTGCCGAGCTCGGCGCCGTCGGGGAGCGTCATCGCTCACCTGCCGCGGGGGTCGGGCCGATGAACGGCGAGGGGGTGGGGCTGCCGCTCCCGGGACCGGTGCCGAACGGACCGGTGCCGAACGGGCCGGTCCCGAACGGGCTGGTGCCGAACGGGGTGAACCCGTCCGCGACCGCCTGGTCGGTGCTCTCGTAGTGGCGGGCGGCGACCTCCAGGCTGTCGGCGAGGCCGGAGGCCCCGTCCTCGAGCGCGGCGGTCGCCTGCTCGCACTGGTCGACCACGGCGGTCAGCCAGGCGGCGAGCTCGACGTGGCCGATGGAGTCGGGCGCGACGTGGGTCAGCTCGACCGGGTCGCCGACGTCGCCGGCGACGCTCCGGTAGCTGCCGGCGGCCGAGCGCAGATGGTCGATGAGTACGTCGTAGGTCATGGCTCCCCCGAGGTGACGAGGACCCACCCCTACCCGGCCCGCCGGGCGACAAAACGGCCTAGGCAGGGTCCGTTCGGCCGGGCTCGCCAGGCTCGCCGGGCTCGCCAGGCTCGCCAGGCTCGCCGGGCTCGCCGGGCTCGCCCGGACGCTCCTCGGCCTCCAGCCAGCCGCGGAACGCCTCGAGGTTGCGCGTCGGCTCCCCGCGCAGCTTGCGCCACTCCCACTCCTTGCGGATCGAGGAGGCGAAGCCGAGCTCGAGGATGGTGTTGAACGAGTCGTCGGCGTAGGTGAGCACCGAGCCGAGCAGCCGGTCCAGCTCGTCGGGCGTCACGGCGGCGAGCGGGAGCCGGCCGTCGAGGTAGATGTCGCCGAGCCGGTCGACGGCGAAGGCGACGGCGTACATCCGCAGGTTACGCTCGAGCAGCCAGCGATAGACCGCCTCGTGGTTCTCGTCGGGCTTGCGGCACACGAAGGCGTGCACGCTGAGCGCGTGCGGTCCGACGTCGAGCCGGACGGCGGTCTGCAGCTTCTTCTCACCGGGCAGCGAGAACGAGAAGACGCCGGCGGAGACCTCCTCGAACTCCAGCTCGTTGGCGGCGAGGTGGTCGCGGATGACCTGGCTCGGGTCGCTCACGCGACCGTCTCGCGCAGGTCGGCGCGGGCCCGGGCATAGACGTCGAGGGTCTGCTCGGCGGTGTGCTCCCACGAGAAGCGGTGTGCCTGCTCGAGGGCGCCGGTCTCCAGCCGCAGCCGCAGCGCGTCGTCCTCGACCACCCGCCCGAGCGCGTCGGCCCAGGTCCGGGGGTCGTGGCCGTCGACGAGCAGCCCGCTGTGCCCGTCGCGTACGACGGTCGTCAGCCCGCCGACCGCGGCCGCGACGACCGGGGTGCCGGTGGCCTGGGCCTCGGCGGCGACCAGCCCGAACGACTCGTTGTAGGACGGCACGGCCACCAGTGTCGCAGCCGCGCACCAGCGCGCCAGGTCGTCCTGGCTGACCGGGGGGACGAACCGTACGACGGGCTCGGGGCCGCCGAGACCGAGCTCGGTGGCGAGCTGGGCGAGCGACTCCGGGTGCTCCAGCCCGCTCCCGGAGGGGCCGCCGACGATCGGGACCACGAGGCGCGAGCGCAGGCCCGGGCGGCGACGGAGCAGCTCGGCGACGGCACGGAGCAGCACATCGGGGGCCTTGAGGGGCTGGATCCGGCCGGCGAAGAGCAGCACGGCCGCGTCGGCGGGGAGGCCGAGCTCGGCGCGGACCCCGGCCCGCCCTCGGGGCCGGAACACGTCGAGGTCCACCCCGGGGTGCACGACCTCGACGCGGGCCGGGTCGGCGCCGTAGAGGTCGACCAGCTGGCCGGCCTCGAGGTCGGTGTTGGCGATCAGCATGTCGGCGGCCTCGACGACCTGCTCCTCGCCGATGACCCGGGCGAGCGGCTCCGGGGTGTCGCCCTCGGCGAGGGCGTCGTTCTTGACCTTGGCCATCGTGTGCATGGAGTGCACCATCGGGACCCCCCAGCGATCACGCGCGAGCGCGCCGACCTGGCCGGAGAGCCAGTAGTGGGAGTGCACGGCGTCGTAGTGGCCGACCGGGTGGGCGGCCTCGGCGCGCAGCACCTCCCGGGCGAAGACGCAGAGCTGGCCCGGCAGCTCGCCCTTGGTCAGCCCCTCGAACGGCCCGGCGTGGATGTGGCGCACGGTGATGCCGGGCCCGGCCTCGACCACGGGGTCGAGCGCGGAGCTGGTGGCGCGGGTGAAGATGTCGACCTCGATGCCACGGGCGGCGAGCCGGCGCGAGAGCTCGTTGACATAGACGTTCATGCCGCCCGCGTCGCCGGTCCCCGGCTGGTCGAGCGGAGAGGTGTGCAGGCTGATCATCGCCACACGCCGAATCGTTTCCACGTCCACCTCGGAGTCTCACTGTCAGTCTGGTCCGACTGGGGAGAACACCGCTCGTCCGATTTTGATTCCCGGTCAGCGGGCGTGCGACCCGGCGTGTGCCCGGGCGTGCGAGCGGGCCGGTGGTCGGGCGTGCGACCCGGCGTACGACCCGGAGGAGGATCCGCGGCGTCGCCGGCCGCGGATCAGCACGAGCACCGCGACCACGACCGCCACGGCGCCGGCGGCCGCGTCGACCAGGAGCGGGTCCCCGCCGTCCCGGACGATCTGGAGCACCGAGCCGACCAGCGCCAGGAAGCAGACCGCGACGATCACCCGCAGCCACAGCACGCTGCTGCTGACAAGTCCGGCGCCGGCGGCCAGAACGGCCAGGGCGAGCAGGACGGCTCCGGCCCAGGTCAGCGCGTCGACCTCGACGGCGGCAGCGACGATCCAGCACAGACCCCCGAGGAGACCGGCCGGGGCAGCGACGGCGCGCATTCGCCACCACTCCTTCGCGTGTTCGGGACCGGGAACGACAGGTCAGTGTGCCACCGAACGGCGGGGCCGACCAGAATGGCGACCATGGAGCAGACCCGTACCGCCGTCGTGACCGGCGCGAGCAGCGGCATCGGCGCCGCCACCGCGCGCCACCTGGCCCGCGCGGGCTTCCACGTCTTCTGCGCCGCCCGGCGCCGGGAGCGGGTCGAGGAGCTCGCCGCCGAGATCGGCGGTACGCCGGTCGTCTGCGACGTCACCGACGAGGAGTCGGTCGCGGCGCTCGCGGCCGTGGTCGGGGGCCGCCTCGACGTCCTGGTCAACAACGCCGGCGGTGCCTTCGGCGCCTCCCCGGTGGCGGCTGCCGACAGCGCCGAGTGGCGGGCGATGTACGAGGTCAACGTGATCGGGCTGATGCAGGTCACCCGGGCCCTGCTGCCGGCGCTGATCGCCAGCGGCGCGGGGGCGATCCTCAACATGGGCTCGACGGCGGGCCGGATCGCCTACGAGGGCGGCGGTGGCTACACGGCCTCCAAGCACGGCACCCAGGTCGTCACCGAGACCCTCCGCCTCGAGCTGTGGGACCAGCCGGTCCGGGTCATGGAGATCGCCCCGGGGATGGTCAAGACCGACGAGTTCGCGATCAAGCGCTTCGCCGGAGATGCCGAGAAGGCCGACGCCGTCTATGCCGGGGTCGCCGAGCCGCTCACCGCCGACGACATCGCCGACGCGGTCACCTGGATGCTCACCCGGCCGCCGCACGTGAACGTCGACGAGCTCGTGATCCGCCCCCGAGCCCAAGCCGCCCAGCACAAGGTCCACCGCCAAGGCTGAGGGACGAAGCCTTGACGCGGTGGAGGTCGAGCAAGCCCCGCGGCCGACGAAGGAGGCCGCGACGGGCGGGTCGAGACCCAGCAAGCCGGGAGACGGTGGTCGCCCCGGAAGGGGCGAGGCGACGGCGAGGCGAAGCCGAGGCGAGCCGAGCCGGCGTGGTGGGCGAGACCGCGACTTCGCCGGGTCAGACTCCGCCGACTCGACGTACCCACCAGGTCAGACTGCGCCGACTCGACGTACCCACCAGGTCAGACTGCGCCGACTCGGCATCACCCCCAGGTCAGACTGCGCCGACTCGGCATCACCCCCAGGTCAGACTGCGCCGACTCGGCGTCGACGCCCGGACGGACGGACGGCACCAGAACAGGGATGACCGAGACCCATCGCCACCCGGTCTGACAGACTCGCGCGCATGCAGACCATCGGACTCGTCGGCGGGATGAGCTGGGAGAGCAGCGCGGCCTACTACCAGGGGCTGAACCAGGGCGTGGAGCAGCGACTCGGCGGGCTGTCGTCGGCGAAGACCGTGATGGCCTCGGTCGACTTCGCCGAGGTCACCGCGCTGGAGGATGCGGAGCGGTGGGACGACATCGCCGACATCCTGGTGCGTGCCGCGCAGGGCGTGGAGGGGGCCGGGGCCGAGTTCCTGATGCTCTGCACCACGACCTTCCACCGGGTCGCCGACCAGGTGGCCGACGCGGTCGACATCCCGCTGCTGCACCTCGCCGACGTGGTCGCCGACGCCTGCCGGGCGCAGGGGCTGAGCGAGGTCGGCTTCCTCGGCACGACGTTCGCGATGTCGCGGTCGTTCTTCACCGACCGGATCGCCTCACACGGGCTGACCGTGCATGTGCCCGACGCGCGCCACCACGACACCGTCAACTCCGTCATCTACGACGAGCTGGTGCACGGCAAGGTCCTCGACCCCTCGCGGCGGAGCGTGGTCTCGCTGATCGACGAGCTGTGGGACGCCGGCGCCGGTGGCGTGATCCTCGGCTGCACCGAGCTCGAGCTCCTGGTTCACCAGGCCGACGCCGACATCCCGGTCTTCCCGTGCACCACGCTGCACGTGGCCGCCGCGCTGGACCGCGCGCTGGCCTGAGGTCCAGCCCGGACCAACGCCCCGGCCGACGGCCGCGGGCTACCCCCCGAGCACCACGTCGGCGATCCGGCGCAGGTCGCCGGTGAGGCGCTGCTCGGGGATCGTGGCGCACTCGCCGCACAGGTCGAAGTCGTAGGTGAAGCGGTCCGGCTGGGGGTCCGCGGCGTCGACGGCACGCAGGTCGACGCGCTCGACCAGCTCGGCCACCTCGGACACCCGGGGGTCGTCGCCGTCGAGGTCGACCTCCTCCGCGACCCGGAGGCCGGCGAAGCCACCGGTGCGCCGGACGCTGACCCGCCGGGTCGGCAGCGTGATCCCGACCGCCGACCACGCCCGCCGTACGTCGTCGGCGTGCTCGCCCGCGACCGCGACGGTCGCGGCGGCGAACCCGTCGAAGTCGGTCTCGGCGCGCACGTCGCCTCCGGTGAGGGCGGCGTACCAGATCCGTCCGGCGCCCTCCCACGACGAGCCGCCGATGGCGGTCGCGGCGAGGTGGAAGGCCCGGTTGGGGATGCCGGAGTTGAGGTGCACGCCGCCGTTGTCGTCGTCGGTCACGACGTAGTCGTCGAGGTGGCCGACCTGCGGGTCGCGCCCCAGCACCGGGTCGTCGTAGGCCGTGCCGGGTGCGGCCATGTCGCGCAGCGCCCGCGCCGCCACCCCGGGCAGGAAGAGCCCCTCCCCGATCAGCCAGTCGGCCTCGCCCGGCGTCTGGTCGAGCAGCCGCTGCTTCAGGCAGGCCGCGAACACGTCGGAGACCGACTCGTTGAGGGCCCCGGACTGCCCGCGGTAGCGCAACCCGGCCGTGTGCTCGGTGACCGCGTGGGTGAGCTCGTGACCGAGCACGTCGACGGGCTTGGTGAAGCGGTCGAAGACCCGGCCGTCGCCGTCGCCGAAGACCAGCTGGACGCCGTCCCAGAAGGCGTTGTCGTAGTCCTGCCCGTAGTGCACGGTCAGGCTGACGCGGGCGCCGTGCCCGTCGTAGGACGCGCGACCGTAGACCTCGTCGAAGAGCGCCAGCGCGCCGGTGATGCCGGCTGCCGCCTCGTCGACCGCCACGTCGCCGGCCTCGGGGTCGCCGGCCGCGCGGACCCGTCGGCCCGGCAGCTCGGTGTCACCGGCTGCGGTGTGCACCACCCAGGCGGGCCGGCCGGGCCGGGTGGGCGAGCGGCCCTCGAGGTGCAGGGCGGTCCGTCGGCCGCGCAGCGCGCCGTCGACGCTCAGGCTCGCCGGCGCGACCCGGCTGAGCAAGTAGGGCGGCACGAACGAGCAGGTCATGGATCCAGCATCGCACCGAACGGCTCACCCGTCGCCGGTCACCGACGCCCGGCGACCGTCGCGGGCTGGTTGACGACGATGGAGTCCTGGTAGGTCGTCCCGGCGCCGTCGAAGCGGACGTAGACCGACCAGGTCAGCGGCAGGCCGGGCACCGAGTCCATGGTCCAGGCATAGCTGCAGGTGCCGGAGACGGGCACCGACACCGCCCCGGAGAGGTCGGCGTTGTTGGAGATCGAGATCGTCGTGACCCCGGTGGGGGCCTTGATCGAGAGCTGCACGGCGGGCGAGGTGGTCTCCGCGGCTCCGGCGTTGATGGTGACGCCGACCGGGCCGTCGCAGGCCCCGCCGCGCACCGGCCCGGACCGGGCGGCGCCCTTGCCGGCGGCGTTGGCGGCGACCACGACGCAGCGCAGGCTGGCGGTCTGGTCCGCGGCCACGAGCACGTGGGTCGCGCCGGTCCCGACCGTCTCGCCGTCGCGCTGCCAGAGCCGGACGAAGGAGGTGGGGGCGCCCGTCCAGGTACCGGTGCTGCACGTCAGGGTCTGGCCGAGCGTCGCCGCGCCGCTGATCACGGGCGCCCCGGTCGGCGTCGGTGCACCGGCGACCACCGCGTCGAGGCTGACCGCCGGCGAGCCGGCCGTCGCCGACCCGGCGGTGTTGCGAGCGGTCACCGTGCACGAGATCGACGACCCGACGTCCGCGCTCAGCACGACGTAGCGGTCCGAGCCGGTGTCCGCGATCGGGACGCCGTTGCGGCTCCAGGAGTAGCCGTAGGTGAGGTCGGCGCCGGTCCAGCTGCCCGGGGCGCAGGTCAGCGCGGTCCCGACCGCACCGGAGCCGCTCAGGCTGGGGGCGGTCGTGCCCGGCCCGGTGTTCGAGGGCGGGCTCGCGTCGGCGACCGTCGCCGCGGCGGAGCTCGCGGCACCGTTGCCCGCGGCGTTGGTCGCGACC
>JBAWHI010000554.1:0-13918 GCA_049593675.1 Nocardioides sp. | reverse complement strand
TCGATCGGCTGGCCGATGGTGCGGATCACGGCGGTCGGGGCGCCGATCGTGATCGAGGCGACCTGGTCGGGCGTGACGCCGCGCTCCCGGAATGCGCGACCGGCGTCGATCGAGGTGTGCGTGAAGTGGTTGGCCGGGTAGGGCTTGAAGAAGATCCCCGGGACCGACCAGTCGACGCCGAGCCCGTCGGTGATCGCGGCGGGGAAGAACTGGCCGTGCAGCCAGGCCTCGAAGAAGCCGAACCGGCCCTCGAGCACGGTCGGCGGCCCGGTGAAGCCGCGACGCACGAGCTGCGCGGCGGTGACGCCGGCCTGGGCGGCGAGGCCGCAGTGCAGCCGCTTCACGGTGCCGCCGGTGCGGTTGGCCTCGATCACACCGGACGCCATCGACGCGGTCAGCCCGAGCGCGTCGACGATCCCCGTCTCGTCGGCCCCGTAGAGCAGGGAGGCCGCGACCGCGGACCCCATCGCTCCGGTGATCGAGGTGGCGTGCTGGCCGTGCTCGAAGAAGACCGAGTTGCCCAGCTGCTCGTCGTAGCCCGCCATGCCGAGCCGGACCGCGACCTCGAGGCCGACGGCGATCGCGCGGACGGCCTGCTCGCCTCCGGCGCCCGTGTGCTCCGCGGCCGCGAGTGCGGCCGGGACGACGCTGGCGCTCGGGTGCAGCACCGACGGCAGGTGGGTGTCGTCGTAGTCCAGGGAGTGCGCCAGGACGCCGTTGGCGAACGCGGCCTGCGCGGCCGTCACCCTCCCGGGCACGCCGACCACGGTGGCCTGCTCGTGCCCGCCCTGGTCGAGCACGTGGCCGATCGCGGCCGCGCTGGTCGGCAGCCGGTGGGCGGCCACGCACAGGCCGAGGACGTCGAGGACGCGCTGCTGGACGCTGCCGGCGACGTCCTCGGGGACGCCGTTCCTCGCAGCGTCGACGGCGAAGGCCGCCAGCTGCTGGGAGAGGGTCGGGTCGCTCATCGACCCACCACTGCGAGCGGGCGGACGGGAGACCCGGTGGCGCCGAAGAGCGGCAGCGGGGAGAGCACGAAGAGGAACTCGTGGATCGCGTCGCGGGCGAGCTCCTCGAGGTCCATCGTCTCCACGATGTAGATGCCGCGCTCGACGAGCAGGACCCGGTGGGCGGGCAGCAGCCCGTGGCCGGCTCCGGGCGCCAGCATCTCGAAGGCGATCGTGTCGGCACCGACCGCGTGCACGTCGTGCTCGGCCAGCCATCGGGCGCCCGCCTCGGACACGCCCGGCACGCCGGTGCTGAGGCCGCGGAAGGTGTCGCCGTCGCGGCTGTCGAAGTGCTGGCCCCACCCGCTGCGGATCAGCACGACGTCGCCGGCGCCGATGCTCACCCCCTGACGCTCGGCGGTGGCAGCCAGGTCGGCCGGGGTGATCTCCTGGCCGGCCTCGAGCCGCTCGACGCCGAGCGTGCCCGGCACGTCGAGGAGCACGCCGCGACGGACCATCGGCTCGATGGTGTGAGCGCCGAGCTCGACGTACCGACCGCCCTCCAGTGCCTGGTCCGCGTCGAGTCCGCCGTAGAGCTTGCCGTCCTGGCTGACGTGCGCGAGCGCGTCGACGTGGGTGCCGACGTGGGTGCCCATCGAGATCATGTCGTTGGCCGCGGAGCCGCCGTCGGCGCGCACCATGTCGCCGTGGCGACGGGGGAGCGAGTGCCAGTACGCCGGGTGGTTCGGCGACTGCGGCATCCCCACGGTGAGCAGCCGACCGAGGTCGACCACGCGGAGACCGCCGGCGACGGCGTCGAGGAGGGCACGGGTGCTGGTGGGGTCGGTCATCGGATCACGTCCTGTTCGCGAAGTCGGGCGATCTCGTCGGGGGAGAGGCCGAGCTCGTCGAGGAGCTCGTCGGTGTCGGCGCCGAGCGGCCGGCCGGGGAAGCGGATCCGCCCCGGTGTCGCGGACATCCGCCACATCACGTTGTGCTGGAGGACCTCGCCCAGAGCGGGGTCCTCGACGGGGGTCAGCATCTCCGTCTCCCGGACGTGCGGGTCCTCGACCAGGTCCTGGGCGCTGTAGACCGGGGCGACGGCCGCGCCGGCCTCGGTGAACGCCGCCACCACCTCGTCGCGGGTGCGCTCGGCGATCCAGCCTCCGACGTAGCCGTCGAGGAGGTCGGCGTGCAGCGCCCGGGTGTGGCCGGCGGCGAACCACGGCTCGTCGATGACCTCGGCGTGCCCGACCAGCCGGAGCACTCGCTCGGCGATCGCCTGGGCGCTCGTGGAGATGGCGACCCAGTGGCCGTCGCTGGTCTCGTAGGCGTTGCGCGGAGCGTTGTTGGTGGAGCGGTTGCCGTGCCGGGTGCCGACCTCGCCGGTGAGCCCGTAGACCGAGGGGCCGGGTCCGACGGCGGTCATGATCGGCTCGAGCAGGCTCAGGTCGATGACCTGGCCCTCACCGGTGCGCTCGCGATGCAGGAGCGCCATCGAGATCGCCGACGACGCGGCGATGCCGCAGATCGAGTCGGCCAGCCCGAACGCCGGGAGCGTCGGCGGCCCGTCGGACTGCCCGGTCAGGTGGGCGAAGCCGCTCATCGCCTCGGCGAGGGTGCCGAAGCCGGCGCGCGCGGCGTACGGACCGGTCTGGCCGAAGCCGGTGATCCGGGCGATGACCAGGCCGGGGTTCGCGGCCCGGAGGTCGTCGGGGGACAGGCCCCAGCGCTCGAGGGTGCCCGGGCGGAAGTTCTCCACCAGGACGTCGGCGGTCGCGACCAGCCGGCGGAGCACGTCCGCGCCCGCGGGGGTCGAGAGGCTGAGCGCGACCGTGCGCTTGTTGCGGCTGATCTCCGACCACCAGATCGGGGTGCCGTCCACGGACGGACCGTGGCCCCGCATGCCGTCGCCGGCCCTCGGGTGCTCGATCTTGATCACCTCGGCGCCGAAGTCGCCGAGGACCTGGCAGGCGAGGGGGCCGGCGAGGATCGTGGAGGCGTCGACGACACGGAGCCCGCTGAGCGGGCCGTCGGCGGGGTCGGTCGGTTCGGAGGGAGGCATCGGTCGAATCATATATGATCTAGGGGTGGGAGGAAGCGGATGCGCCGACGTCGTGGTCGGCGCCGGCTCGGCCGGACCGGCCGGCACCCCGTGACGGTCCCGGGATCCCTCCGTGCGGGCCACGACGCGCCGGAGCGGTCCAGGCGGTGACGGACGCGCGAAGCCAGATAGGTTCATCGCGTGGCTCGGGACATCGGCGCCGATCGGCAGTGCCGCGGATGACCTCGGAGGACGACCGCGGTGGCTGGTCCGACTCCTCGGCACGCGCTGTGCTCCAGCTGATGGTCGAGTCGGTCGCCGAGATGGTCGGCTTCGAGGTCGCCCTGCTGTCCGTCGTGCTCGACGAGCAGCTCGTCACGGTCGCCTACACCGGCCCCGAGGAGTTCCGCGCCTACCTGGAGGAGCCCGACCCGGTGGCGGTGCTCGACTCCGTGCTGGCCCACGCGGTGGAGTGGGGGCCGCGACTGCGGTTCATCCCCGCCACCGAGGCGTCCGCCCTGGACGGGCACTGGGTGATCCTGGAGCAGGCGACCCCGGCGACGCCGGACGCCTGGCACCCGGAGGACGCGCTGCTCGCGGTCCTCACCGACGACGTCGACGGGAGGCCGGTCGGCGTCCTCTCGGTCGACAAGCCGCTCTCGGGTCGCAAGCCCGACGCGCGCCAGCGCAGTCTCCTGGAGCGCTATGCCGCGCAGGCCGAGCGTGCCGTGCTCACCGCGTTCGAGCGCGAGGCGCTGGTGCAGCAGGTCGCACACGCCGAGTCGGCGCGTCGGCTCATCCGCGCGGCCTCCATGCCGGTCCACGCCTCCTTGGAGGAGGTGCTGCGGACCACCCACCGTCCGCTGGTGGAGGGCTTCGGTGCGAGCGGCTCCTGGATCCAGCTGCTGCGCCAGGGGGGCGGCGACGTGGGCTACGCGCGCTCGCACGACGGTGAGATGGTCCATCTGGACGACGACGTGGTCGCTCTCGCCGAGGAGCTCGCCCCCGACCTGTGGCGCGACCAGCGGATCCTGGTGGTCAGCGCCGGCGAGACCACCGAGGTCTCCGAGGTCGTGCACCGCCAGCTGGCCGACCTCGAGCTCTCGTCGGTGCTCGCGGTGCCGCTGGGGGTCGGCGCCGAGTGCCTCGGCTTCCTCGTCCTCAGCCGGCGCGCCCAGGACCCGCCGTGGACCCAGGTCGAGCTCGACTCCGCCCTGCAGATCGGCCACGACCTCGGGGCGGCGCTGGTGACCGCGCGAGCGCTCGAGCGCGAGCGGAGCCTGGTGCACGAGCTCCAGCAGCTCGACGACTACCGCAGCCACCTCATCGCCACGCTCTCCCACGAGCTGCGCACGCCGCTCACCGTCATCGCGGGCAACCTCGAGATGCTCGGTGGGCTCGACCTCGACGAGACCGGGGAGCGTCACCACCAGGCGATGACCCGGGGCACCGCCCGGATGGAGCGGGTGGTCGAGGACCTGCTGCTCCTCGCCCAGGTGAGCAACCCCCAGCACCCGTTGGTCCGCGTGCCGGTCGACCTCGGCGACATCGCCCGCGAGGTCGTCGACCTGGTGGCCTCGACCGCGACCGCCAAGGGGGTCGACCTGTGCGTCGCCGTCGAGCCCCGGCTGCAGGTGGGAGGCGATCCGTCCGAGCTGGACCGGCTGGTGGGCAACCTGGTCAGCAACGCGGTCAAGTACACCCCGGCAGCGGGCACCGTGTCGGTGTCGGTCGCGCGACGCGAGGACCGCGTGGTCCTCGAGGTCTCCGACGACGGCATCGGGATCTCCGAGGAGGATCAGGTCGGGCTGTTCGGAGCCTTCTTCCGCACGACCAATCCCGACGCCCTGCGCGAGCCGGGCACCGGCCTGGGCCTGGCGATCGTGGCCACCATCGTCGAGCGCCACGACGGCACGGTCGCCGTCGCCTCGACCCTCGGCGACGGCACCACGTTCACCGTCAGCCTGCCGGCCGGCTGACCCCGGCTGGTCAGAAGGCCGTCGACCCGGGCTTCACGACGCCGAGGAAGGCGGCGAGCAGCACCAGGGTCCAGATGCCGTAGACCCAGGGCTCGCAACGCCGGATCGAGCCGAGGATCGCCTTCTCCACCTCCGGGGTGGAGCCCTGGGTGACGAGCTGGCCGAAGGCCGGCCCGAACGGCAGCAGCTGCCGTCGGATCATCACGCCGCAAAAGATGCACAGTCCGTACGCCGCCACCTTGGCGCCCAGCCACTTCGGGTTCGTGTCGACCCCGAACGGGTCGGTGGCGACCATCGTGTACGCCGCGACCGCGACCAGCCCGGCCGACAGGCCGTAGCGCACCACGAGGTCGGCCTTCTGGGAGGCGCGGGCGATGGGGGTGTTGCCCCCGCGGTAGTCGATGAGCGACACCGCCAGCCACGCGAGGCTCGCCACCCACACCAGGACGAGCAGCCAGCCCTGGACGAAGAACTGGTCGCCCAGCGGCCCCAGCGCCATCAGCGTGATCCCGCTGGGCAGGATCAGCACCAGCGAGACCCGGGGGGCAATGTCGACGCCGTGCATGATCTTCGTCGACACCGCCCGGGCCTCGGGGCCGAGGTCGGACTTCAGGATGTAGCGGCTCGCGTAGTAGACGCCGACGTCGCCGCCGAGCCAGTAGGCGAACAGCACGATGTGCAGGAAGACGGCCATGCTGTGGCCGTTGAACCCGTGGACCGCCTCCATCAGTGCAGGACCATCACATTCCGTCGCCGTCCCAGCGACCGCGCGAGCGGCTGCGGACCGGGAGGCTGGAGAGGATCGGGGCGGGGATCGGGTCCCCGGCCTTCCAGCTCCGGCCGGCACCCCAGTTGTGCGCCTGGTCGTCGGTGCGCTCGTCGGCGTGCTCGGTGTCGCGACCGCTCCAGCCGTAGTCGAAGCCCGGCTCGTCGTGCGAGTGCTCGTGCGAGTGCTCGCCGTCGTGGTCGTGGTCGTGGTCGTGCGAGTGGCTGTGCTCGCCGCCGCCGTGCCCGCCCTGCAGGTTGTAGGCGTCGAGCGCCTTGGCGATCGCGATGTCGGCCTTGTTGGCGCCGGAGCCGTGGTGGGCGACCGGGGCGTCGTAGCGACCCTGGTCCTTCTGGAACTGCCAGGACGCCGTCAGCTGACGCATGTCCTCGTCGGTGCGCCACGGCTGCGCCATGTCGTGGGTCGAGTGTGCCCACGGCAGCGCCGGGTGGGGGGAGTCGTCGAGGCCGTTCGGGCCGTAGTTGACGCCCTCGCCGCCCCAGCGGACCCACTCGTTCTGGGTGTACCAGTTGGCCAGCTCACCGTCGGAGCGCAGCAGCCAGGTGGCGCCGCCCTCCATCGTGGTGAAGTGGCCGTGCTTCACGCGGGCGGGGCGGAAGAAGTAGGTGCCCAGGTCCAGGGTGCCGAAGTTGTACTCCATGTGGCCCTGGGTCGTGTACGCCTCCTCGTAGCAGGGGTGGTGGGCCAGTCGGTGGTCGGACCAGCCCTCCTGCGCGTGCACGAGCCGGGTGTAGAAGCCGCTCACCGGGTCGACGTGGAGGTACTTGATGTACAGCCCGGGCATCGGGCCCGGGTTGGGGACCGCGTCCCACGTCATGGCCTCGGAGTCGATGACGATGACGTCCTCGCGAGCGTCGTCCCAGCGCGAGGCGCCGGCGAGCGAGTCGACCGGGTCGAAGCCGGCGTCGCCGTACTCGCGGTAGTGGAGCATCTTGGTGCCCTCGGCCGCCTTGAGGTAGTCGATCGGCACGCCCTTGGGCGCGTAGACGTAGCCGCCCTTGCCGATCTTCTGGCCGCCGTAGTCGATCTCGCCCTCGAGGACGTAGTACTCGGTGTTGGCGTGGTGGATGCCGGGGCCGCGCCCCCAGTCGGTGTGGAAGTCGACGCGCAGCGAGGACGAGCCGTCCTCCTCGTCCACCGAGAGGCGGCGCTCGCTGGCGCGGCCCTCGCCGTTCGGCAGCTCGGCGGCGTGCCAGACGTAGTCGTCTTCCTGGATCAGCTCGACATGCGGTCGCACAGGATTCCTCCGGTCGGTTCAGGTGGGTCGGGTTGGGTACGGCGGGTGTCAGGTGGTCGGGGTGGCCTGGTCGCGCAGCTCGCGCTTGAGGATCTTCCCGGCGGCGTTGCGGGGGAGGGCGGGCGTCACCGTCCAGCGGCGCGGCACCTTGAAGCCGGCCAGGGCGGTGCGGCAGTGCGCGTCGAGCTCGGCGTCGCTCACGCTCGCGTCCGGACGCAGCACGACGTACGCCGCGACCTCCTCGCCCCAGGTCTCGCTGGGCACCCCGACGACGGCGGACTCGGCGACGGCGGCGTGCGTGGCGAGGACGTCCTCGACCTCGCGGGGGTAGACGTTGACGCCCCCGGAGATGATCAGGTCCTTCTTGCGGTCCACGATGTGCACGTAGCCCTCGTCGTCGCGGATCACGATGTCGCCACAGGTCAAGAAGCCGTCGTCGGTGGTGCAGGCGGCCGTCGCCTCGGGGTCGTCGTGGTAGCCGTTCATCAGGAACGGGGAGCGGCTGAACAGCTCGCCCGGCTCGCCGTGGGGGACCGGGTCGCCGGCGTCGTCGACGATCCGCAGCTCGGTCATGAACCAGGCGTGACCGACCGAGCCCGGCTTGCGGTGCTGGTCGGCGGGGCGGAGGTTGGTGATGATGCCGCCCTCGGTGGAGCCGTAGAGCTCATGGATCCCGCACTGTGGGAACTGCTCCATCACCCACTGCTTGAGCGGCCAGGGGAGGGCGGAGGCGTTGAAGTAGAGGGTGTCCAGGGCGGTCAGGTCGTGCTTCGCGACGGCGCCCTCGCCGAGGCCGCGCAGCATCTGCGCGTGGGTCGGCACCAGGAACGTGGACTGCACCCGGTCGCGGGCGCAGAGGGCGAGGAACTCCTCGGGGTCCCAGGACCGCAGCATGCTGACGGTCCCGCCGGCGAAGACCGGCGCGTAGCCGAAGGCGAAGCCCGCGCCGTGGTACATCGGCGCGATCGCGGCGGAGCGGCGGCCGGGGCCCAGGCCCCACTCGAGCGCGCTGAGGTAGAAGGTGAGCGCTCGGCTGCGGTGCGAGATCACCACGCCCTTGGGCCGTCCGGTCGTGCCGGAGGTGTAGGCGATGCAGAACGGGTCCAGCTCGTCGACCGCGACGTGGGGGTCGCGCGCGTCGGCCGCGGCGAGCTCCGCCTCGTAGTCGGGGCCGAGCTGGGTGCCGCCGACGCTCAGCGCCACCAGGGCGAGGTCGGCGACGGCGTCACCGGCGACGGAGGCGAGGGCGTCGTCCACGACGACGGCCCGAGCGCCCGAGTGCTCGAGGACGTAGCGGCTCTCCGCGGCGGTGAGCCGCGGGTTGAGCGGCACCATCACCAGGCCGGCCTTCGCGATGCCGGCCGCGACCTCGGGGTACTCCAACCGGTTGCCGAGCAGGACGGCGACCCGATCGCCGGGGCGCAGCCCGCGCCCGAGCAGCCAGCAGGCCAGGCGGCTCGCCCGGTCGTCGAGCGCGCGGAAGCTCAGCGTGCGGTCGCCGTCGATGACGGCGGTGGCGGTCGGGGTCGCGGTCGCGAACTCCCGGATCCCGCCCGCGATGGTGAGCGCGGCGCCTCCCGTCCGAATCATGGATATAAGAATATACGATCTGGGTCCGGCGTCCAGCAGATGGAGTAAATCGGAGCCCCGGCGTGTTGGCCCGGCATGCGTATCGAGATCTGGAGCGACGTCGTCTGTCCGTGGTGCTACGTCGGGAAGCGACGCCTGGAGGCCGCCCTCGCCGACTTCCCCCACGCCGACCAGGTCGAGGTCGTCTACCGCTCCTTCGAGCTCGACCCGAGCGCCCCGCGCGAGGGTGGCGAGCCGACCACCGCCGCGATCGCCCGCAAGTACGGCCGCTCCGAGGCCGAGATGGTCCAGGCGCAGCAGCAGCTGACCGATGTCGCCGCGGAGGAGGGCCTCGCCTTCCGCCTCTTCGACACCGTGCACACCAACACCGTCGACGCTCACCGACTGCTGCACCTCGCCCTGGACGTCGGTGGCCCGGCGCTCCAGGGGGAGCTCAAGGAGGCGCTGCTCGCGGCGTACTTCGAGCAGGCCCGCCCCATCGGCGACCACGACGTCCTGACGGCGACCGCCGTCGGCGCCGGGCTCGACGAGACCCGGGTCCGGGAGGTGCTGGCCGGTGACGAGTACGCCGATGCGGTGGCCGCCGACGTCGCGCAGGCCCGCGCGTACGGCGCGGGCGGCGTCCCGTTCTTCGTCGTCGACCAGCGGTTCGGCATCTCCGGCGCCCAGCCCGCTGCGGTCTTCACCCGGGCTCTCGAGCAGGCCTGGGCGCAGGCGCACCCGGTGCTGCAGCCGGTGGGCGGCGACGCGGAGGCGTGCGGCCCGGACGGGTGCGCCGTCTGACCGTCCGCAGACGAGGTGAGGTGATCCTCACTTTGGTTAGGCAAACCTAAGGTGCCGGGCGTAGTGTCCCGGCTGTGCTGGCGAACTACCTGATCGGGCTGCGCGAGGGCCTCGAGGCGGCCCTGGTGGTCAGCATCCTGGTCGCCTACCTGGTCAAGACCGGCCGGCGCGACCTGCTGCCCCGAATCTGGTTCGGCGTCGGCATCGCCGTGCTGGTCTCGCTCGGGTTCGGGTTCGTCCTGTTCTACGGCCCGCGCACCCTGACCTTCGAGGCCCAGGAGGCGATCGGCGGGACGCTGTCGATCGTCGCGGTCGGCCTCGTGACCTGGATGATCTTCTGGATGGCGCGGGCGGCGCGGTCGCTGAGCGGCGAGCTGCGCGGACAGATCGACGAGGCTGCCGACGGACCCTGGTTCGCCCTGGTGCTGGTGGCGATCCTCGCGGTCGGCCGCGAGGGGCTCGAGACCGCTCTCTTCCTCTGGTCGGCGACCGAGGCGGTCCGCGGCGACACCGCGATCTGGCAGCCGCTGCTCGGTGCGGCGCTCGGCCTGGCCACGGCGGTCGTCCTCGGCTACCTCCTCTACCGCGGTGCGATCTCGATCAACCTGAGCAGGTTCTTCACCTGGACCGGGGCGTTCCTGATCCTCGTCGCCGGGGGCGTCTTGTCCTACGGCGTCCACGACCTGCAGGAAGCCGGGATCCTGCCGGGGCTGAACAACCTCGCCTGGGACGTCTCGGACGCCATCGACCCGACGACCTGGTACGCCACCCTCCTCAAGGGCATCTTCAACTTCTCCCCGCAGACCACCGTGCTCGAGGCCGTGGTCTGGGTCCTGTACGTCGTCCCCGTGATGACGCTCTTCCTCGTCTCCGCTCGGCGCCGCAGCACGCCGGCACCCTCGCCGCAGCCCACCCCTGTCCAGCACTGACCCCGTCGAAGGAATCCCATGCGCACACCCCTGGCCATCGCTCTCGTCGTGGCGCTGCCCCTCCTCGCCGCCTGCACCGAGAACACCCGTGATGGGGACTCCGACTCCGGTGATGCCCGCACGGTCGCGGTGACCTCGACCGACGACGGCTGCGAGCTGTCCACGGTCGAGGCGCCGGCCGGCACGCTCACCTTCGACGTGACGAACGACGGCTCCCAGGTCACCGAGTTCTACCTGCTCGACGAGGACGGCCTGCGGATCGTCGCCGAGGTCGAGAACGTCGGCCCGCAGCTGTCGCGCCAGCTCGTCGTGGCCGCGCCCGAGGGCGACTACATCACCGCGTGCAAGCCCGGGATGAAGGGCGACGGCATCCGCGCCGACTTCGTCGTCACCGAGTCCGACGAGGAGGTCACGGTCTCCGCCGACGACCAGGAGCTCGTCGACACGGCGCTGGCCAACTACCAGGCCTACGTGCAGGACCAGTCCGACCAGCTGGTGACCAAGACCGAGGAGTTCGTCGAGCTCTACCAGGACGGGGACGACGACGAGGCCCGCGCGCTCTACCCGGTCGCGCGCACCCACTGGGAGCGGATCGAGACCGTGGCCGAGTCCTTCGGCGACCTGGACCCGATGATGGACGCCCGCGAGGCCGACCTCGAGGAGGGCCAGGAGTGGACCGGCTGGCACCGGATCGAGAAGGACCTGTGGCCCGAGGAGGCCGAGGACTACACCGCGCTCACCCCGAAGGAGCGCGTCTACTTCGCCGATGACCTGATGGCTAACACCGAGACCCTCGACTCGCGTGTCCAGAAGCTCACCTACACCGTCGACCAGATCGCCAACGGCTCGCGCGGCCTGCTCGAGGAGGTCGCGATCGGCAAGGTCACCGGTGAGGAGGAGATCTGGTCGCACACCGACCTGTGGGACTTCCAGGCCAACGTCGACGGCGCCCGGGTCGGCTACGAGGGCGTCCGTCCGATCGTCGAGCAGAGCGATCCCGAGCTGGCCGACACCCTCGACGCCCGCTTCGCCGAGCTGCAGGAGCTGCTCGACGCCCAGCGCACCGACGACGGGTTCGTCTACTACGACGAGCTGACCCAGGAGCAGGTGCAGGAGCTGTCCAACGCGGTCAACGCGCTGGCGGAGCCGCTGTCCCAGCTGACGGCGGCGGTGCTGTCCTGAACGAGTCCGGTCTCTCCCGACGGGGGCTGGTCGGCGGCACGGTGGCCGCGGCCGGTCTGGCTGCCGGTGCGTTCGCGGCCGGCCGGGCGACCGCTTCCGAGGCCGAGCCGGCGGCGTCCGGCCGGGACGCGTTCGCGTTCCGCGGCCCGCACCAGGCCGGCATCACGACCCCGGCCCAGGACCGGCTCCACTTCGCGGCGTTCGACGTCACCACCGGTTCGCGCGCCCAGCTCATCGCCCTGCTGAAGGCCTGGACCGTGGCGGCGGATCGGATGTGCCGAGGACTGTCGGCGGGCGAGGTCGGCCCGACCGAGGGCGCCTCCAACCTGCCACCCGACGACACGGGGGAGGCGATCGGCCTGCCCGCCAGCGGGCTGACGATCACCTTCGGCTTCGGACCGACCCTGTTCCGCGACTCCGACGGACGCGACCGCTTCGGCATCGGCGAGCGGCAGCCCGAGGCGCTGCGCACCCTTCCGCACTTCCCGGCCGACATGCTCGAGCCCGGGAGGTCGTACGGCGACCTGTGCGTGCAGGCCTGCGCCGACGACCCCCAGGTCGCGGTGCACGCCGTCCGCAACCTCGCCCGGATCGGCTTCGGCACCGTCGCGGTGCGCTGGTCCCAGCTCGGCTTCGGACGGACCTCCGCGACGACGACCGCACAGTCGACGCCGCGCAACCTGTTCGGATTCAAGGACGGCACCGCCAACGTGAAGGCCGAGGAGACCACCGCGCTCGACGAGCACGTGTGGGTCGGCGCTGGCGACGACCGGCGCGCGGACTGGCTCGCCGGCGGCTCCTACCTCGTCGCACGGCGGATCAACATGACGATCGAGGTGTGGGACCGCCAGCCGCTCGGCGACCAGGAGGCCTTCATCGGCCGAACGAAGAACACCGGAGCGCCGCTGTCGGGCGGCACCGAGTTCAGCGAGCCGGACTTCTCGATGCCCGGCAGCGACGGCCCCGTGATCGCCACCGACGCCCACGTCCGGGTGGTGCACCCGGACTTCAACGGCGGCGCGCGGATGCTGCGGCGCGGCTACAACTTCGTCGACGGCTCCGACGCGATCGGCGGCCTCGACGCGGGGCTGTTCTTCCTGGCCTTCGTGCGCAACCCCGACACCCACTTCATCCCCGCCCAGACCCAGATGGCCAAGCACGACTCGCTCATGGAGTACCTCAAGGTCACCGGCTCCGCCCTCTTCGCCGTGCCCCCGGGAGTCGGCGAGGGGGAATACGTCGGTCAGCCGCTGTTCGAGGCCTGAGCCGAACCGCCGGCGGCCCGCCACTCCTCGGCGGTGATCCCGAACAGCTCCGACGGCTCGTCGTACCACTTGTCGGTCACGCCGCGCGGCGCGAGCCCGATCCGGCCCATCACCGCCTGCGAGGGGTGGTTGTCGAGGTGGGTGACCGCGAGGATCTCCGGCAACCCGCCCTCGAAACCGTGGCGGAGCAGGGCGCGCGCGGCCTCGCTCGCGTAGCCGTGACCCCAGGAGTCCGGGTGCAGGTGCCAGCCGATCTCGACCTCGCCGTGCTCGTCGTTGGGCAGCGTCACCAGCAGGACCGTGCCGACCACGACCCCGTCCGAGCGCCGCTCCACGGCCCAGATCCCCAGCGGTGCGGAGGCGCACAGCTCGGCGTAGCGGTCCACCTTGGCGTGTGCCTCGGCGAGGTCCTTCATCAAGACCGGCTCGCCGTCGCCGAGCCACCTCATCACCTCGACCCGGCTCTGGATGTCGAGGAGCCGCTCGGCATCCTCGTGGCGCCACAGCCGGATCTGCAGCCGTTCGGTGTCGATCATCGGATCACCCTCCCAGGTCGAGCACTCGGTCGACACGGACGTCGTCGAGGAACCCCTCGTCGTGGCTGACGACCACCAGCGCGCCCCGGTAGGCCGCGAGAGCGGAGACGAGGGCGTCGTACGACGCGAAGTCGAGGTTGTTGGTGGGCTCGTCGAGCAGCAGCAGCTGGGGTGGTGGGTCGGCCAGCAGCAGCGCGGCCAGGGTCGCGCGGAAGAGCTCGCCGCCCGAGAGGTCGCCGACCCGCCGATCGGCGGCGGCGCCGCGGAAGAGGAACCGCGCCAGTCGTGCTCGGACCTCGTTCGGCTCGGCGCCGGGCGCGCGTCGGGCGACGTTGCCGTAGACGGAGTCGTCCGGGTCGAGCACGTCGAGCCGCTGGGGGAGCACCGCGACCGGGACCCGTGCCCGGCCCACCAGGGTGCGCAGGAGCGTGGTCTTGCCCGAGCCGTTCGATCCGACGACGCCGATCCGATCGGGTCCCGAGATGGCGAGGTCGTCCGGGGCGTCGGCGGCGAGCACCACGCGTCCGCGCGCCACCTCGGTGCCGGGCAGCTCGATCCGGATCTCCCGGTCCTCGCGGAGCCGGGCCTCGGCCTCGTCGAGGCGCTCACGGGCCCCGGCGATCCGGTCGTCGTGGACGC
>JBAWHI010000553.1:0-6519 GCA_049593675.1 Nocardioides sp. | reverse complement strand
CCGCGACCACATCGGGGTGCACGAGCAGCGAGACGGCAAGCGGTACGTCGGGGTCGCCCCGACCGCCGGGCGCGTCTCGGGCACGCTCCTGGTGGGGCTCGCCGACCTGATGGACGAGTTCGGCGTCGCCGGGGCCCGCCTCACGCCGTACCAGAAGATCGTGCTGATCGGCGTCGACCCGGAGGCCGTCGACCCGCTGCTGGACCGGCTCGACGAGCTCGGGCTGTCGGCCCGGCCGTCGAACTGGCGGCGCAACACGATGGCCTGCACCGGCATCGAGTTCTGCAAGCTGGCCATCGTCGACACCAAGGAGCGCGCCCGCGACCTGGTGGCCGAGCTGGAGAGGCGCTTCCCCGAGCTGGACACCCCGATCACGGTGAACGTGAACGGCTGCCCGAACGCCTGCGCCCGCACCCAGCTCGCCGACATCGGCCTCAAGGGCCAGCTGGTGATGCACGAGGGCGAGCAGGTCGAGGGCTTCCAGGTGCACCTCGGCGGCGCCACCGGGGTCCAGGCGAACTTCGGTCGCAAGCTGCGCGCCCACAAGGTCACCAGCGCGGGGCTCGACGACTACATCACCGCCGTGGTCACCAACTACCTGGTCGACCGCGAGGACGGCGAGACCTTCACGACCTGGGTGCTGCGCGCCGACGACGAGCTCGTGCGTGGCGAGAAGACCCTGGAGGCGGCGGCCTCATGAGTGAGCGCGCCGCCCCCTTCCACTGCCCCTACTGCGGGGAGGAGGACCTGCGCCCGTACGAGGTCGTCTCCGAGTCCGGCGAGGTCAGCTCGCCGCACGGGAGCTGGGCCTGCCGTGGCTGCCTGCGGGCGTTCAGCCTGAAGATGCTCGGTCTGGTCCGGCCGCCGTCAGGAGCTGGTTCGCGATGAGCACGGCCACCACCCGGTCCGCGCGCGCCTTCCGCGGCACCGAGACCGCCGGGCGTTCCCCCGAGGAGCTGCGCGAGCTGGTCTCCCACTGGGGTGCGGAGCTCGAGCTCGCTCCCGCCGAGGTGATCGTCGAGTGGGCCGCGGCGACCTTCGGCGACCGGTTCTGCGTCACGTCCTCCATGGGCGACGCCGTGCTGGCCGATGTGGTGTCCAAGGTGGTGCCGGGCATCGACGTGCTCTTCCTCGACACCGGCTACCACTTCGCCGAGACCGTCGGCACCAGGGACGCCGTCGAGGCGACGATGCCGGTCAACCTGATCTCGATCACGCCGGCCCAGAGCGTCGCCGAGCAGGACGCGGCCCACGGCAAGGACCTCTACAAGACCGACCCCGACCTGTGCTGCCGGCTGCGCAAGGTCGAGCCGCTGGCGCAGCGGCTGGCGCACTACGACGCCTGGGCCACCGGTCTGCGGCGCGCCGAGACGAAGAACCGGGTGATCGCCCCGGTGATCGGCTGGGACGCCAAGAAGGGCAAGGTCAAGATCTCGCCGCTGGCCCGCTGGAGCGACGAGCAGGTCGAGACGTACATCGCGGACAACGGCGTCCTGGTCAACCCGCTCGCCTATGACGGCTACCCGTCGATCGGCTGCTGGCCGTGCACCCGCCGGGTCGCCCCGGGCGAGGACCCGCGCAGCGGTCGCTGGGCGGGCACCACGAAGACCGAGTGCGGGATCCACTCATGACGGACCCGCAGACGAATCCCCAGAAGTTCCCGCTGAAGAACACCGAACGGAGGGCACGCTGATGGCTGCTCCTGCTCTGGTCGCCCTGGCTCACGGAAGTCGTGACCCGCGGTCGGCTGCCACCATCAAGGCGCTCGTGGACGAGGTCCGGGTGATGCGCCCCGACCTCCGCATCGAGCAGGCCTACCTCGAGCTGTCCCGACCCTCGTTCAGCACCGTGGTGGACCGGCTGGTGAAGGCCGGTCACGAGGAGATCGTCGTCGTTCCCCTCCTGCTGACCGAGGCCCACCACGCGAAGGTCGACGTCCCCGGGGCAGTCTCCGAGGCGCAGGCCCGACACCCCGGGCTGCGGATCCGCGCCACGTCGGTCCTCGGCCTGGAGTCCCGCTTCCTCGAGGTGCTCGACCTGCGGATGCGCGAGGCGCTCAGCGACGTCCGCGCTCGCGAGCTCGACGCGCTGGTGCTGGCCGCGGCCGGCTCCAGCGACCCGCTCGCCAACCAGGCCGTCGCGCGTCTCGCTCGCTTGTGGGGCACCCACCACAAGCTGCCGGTGACCGCCGCGTTCGCGTCGGCCTCACCGCCGGCCACCGGCGAGGCGGTCCGCGCCTTCCGCGCCCAGGGACGACGCCACATCGCGGTGGCCTCGCTGTTCCTGGCCCCCGGGCTGCTCCCGGACCGTGCCGCCGAGCTGGCCCTGGAGGCCGGGGCGGTCGCGGTCTCGGCCCCGCTCGGCGCCCACCCGGAGCTGGCCCGCACCATCCTGGCCCGGTACGCCGTCGGCGCGGTCGAGCTGGTCCCCGTCTGACGCTGACCTGTCACTTCTGGTCCCCTGCAGCACGCTGACCTGTCACTTCTGGCTGCTCGACTGCCGCTGACCTGTCACTCCTGGTCCGTTCGTTCGCCCGACCTGTCATTTCTGGCTGCCAGAGGTGACAGGTCGGCGCCTTCCTGGCTGCCAGAAGTGACAGGTCAGCGGTCCCCGGAGAGCCAGAAGTGACAGGTCAGCGGACGAGCTGGTGCAGGAGGTGATCGAGCTGGCGGGCCGGATCGTGGGTGACCCCGCCGTGGACGGGACCCGGCTGGAGCACGGTGCTGCGCGGGGCCTTGAGGAAGCCGAAGCGCTGACCGATCGGCTTCCGGGCTGCGGCTCCCCCGCGCTCGTCGCCGGCGCAGACGCCCGCGACGAACGTCAGCGCGGCACCGACCTGCTCGAGGTCCAGGCCGGGGGCGAGCGCTCGGAGCCGGTCAGGGTCGAGCTGCCACGCGGCCGACAGGTAGTCACTCGCCTGGCAGTAGAGGACGACGCCCACGTTGACGAACTCCTCGCGGTCCACCCGGGGGACGCAGCGCAGGACGACGTACTGGTAGGAGAGCCTGGTCATGCGTCGATCGCCTCCGGCCCGCCGTCGATCGGCAGCCACTGACGGGTCCCGAGTCGAGCCGTCAGGAAGGCGACGTACGCCGCGCGGACCTCCGCGGGGGTCTCGGCGCCGGGCGCCGGCTCGAGCCAGGCATCGGGCACCTCGGCCAGGACCTCCCAGAAGACCTGCTCCGACAAGGTGGCGCGGACGTCCGCGTCGACTGCTGGCAGCTCGCCGACGGCCGACCCCAGCACGTGGTCCTCGATGCTCCACGGCTGGTTCGCGAAGCGCACCGGGTCGGTCACGCCCCCGGCCCAGGCATGGTGGAAGTACAGCGCCGCGCCGTGGTCGATCACCCAGAGCTCGTCGTGCCAGAACAGCAGGTTGGGGTTGCGCCACGAACGGTCGACGTTCGCCGTGAACGCGTCGAGCCAGAGCACCGTCGCCGCCACCCGGTCGCCGAGGTCCCGGTCCGCGTCGAAGCCGAACGCCCCGGGCAGGAAGTCCACTCCCAGGTTCAGGCCGGGGCTGGCGTTCAGCAGGTCCTGGACCTCCTCGTCGGCTTCGTAGCGAGCGATCTCAGGGTCCAGGTCCAGCGCCACGAGTCGGGGGGTGCGCAGGCCGAGCCGGCGGGCCAGCTCGCCGACGATCACCTCGGCCACGAGCACGCGGACCCCCTGGCCGGCGCCACGGAACTTGCAGACGTAGGTCCCCAGGTCGTCGCCCTCGACGATCCCCGGCAGGCTGCCACCCTCCCGCAGCGGGGTGACATAGCGGGTCACGGCCACGGACGCAATCACCCGGTCACCCTAGCGACCGGAGGCTCGCCTACCGTTTAGCCACGGGATCATCGGGTAATCCCGTGGTGGGTGCTCGGGACCCATCCACTCGGACCAACGAAACGAGAACACCACATGCGCCTCAGTCGCATCGTCGCCGCAGCACTCGCCACCGTGCTGGTTGCGCCGACCGCCATGCTCACCACCGCCGGGCCGGCCGGAGCCGCCACCCCCACCAAGATCGTCGGCGGCACCGACGGGAAGAGCTGGATCTACACCAGCTCCTACCGCTCGCAGCCCGGCCCGCCCCGCTACGGCGACAAGCTCTCGCTCTCGATCAACGTCGAGACCGAGGCCGGGCAGCAGGTCTACGACGGCTCGCTCACCGTCCAGCGCAAGCTCCCGGGCAAGGCCTGGAAGACCATCAAGAAGTCCACGTCGGCCTACCTCTACGACAGCGTCAAGGCCGCCGGCAACGCCACCTACCGGGTCCTCTACAGCGGCTCCGGCGACTACTCGCCGTCCACGGCCGGCGCCACGTCCAAGGTGCAGCGCAAGATCGAGATCAAGAACGCCGGGACCCGCAAGGTCATCCTGAGCGGCAAGGTCAGCCCGAAGTACAAGGGCAAGGTCGCGATCTTCAAGAAGAACGGCAAGAAGTGGAAGAAGTTCAAGACCGTTCGCACCAACAAGAAGAGCAAGTTCCGCACCCCGCTGCCGGCACCGCGCAAGGGGAAGTACTTCTGGAACGTCAAGATCGGCGGGAGCAAGAAGTTCGCTCCGTCGCAGACCGGGAAGTTCTACACCTACTCCTACCGACAGGCCGCCGATCGGCGGATGTCCGGGCTCTGAGCGGAGTCTGAAGCACCGTTCGGGTCCAGCGGGTCAGGCGCTCTCGTCCTCCGAGAGCAGCCTGGCCCGTTCGGCGTCCACGTCGAAGTCGGCCGCCGGCCAGGCGAGATCCATGTCTCGAAGGGCCGCGAGCAGCAGCTCGCCGACCGCCAGGTTGCGGAACCACTTGCGGTCGCTCGGCACGAGGAACCAGGGCGCGTGCTCGGTGTTGGTGCGCTCCAGCGCCACCTCGTAGGCCTCGCGGTAGGCGTCCCATCGCGCCCGGGCGGTCAGGTCGCCCGAGTTGTACTTCCAGTGCTTCTCCGGCTTGTCCAGCCGAGCGAGCAGGCGCTCCTTCTGGGTGGCCTTGGAGATATGCAGCATGCACTTGAGCACGACCGTGCCGTCCTCGGCCTGCTCCCGCTCGAAGTCGTTGATCGCGTCGTAGCGGCGCTCGATCTCATCGCTGTCAGCCAGCCCTTCGACGCGCGCGATCAGCACGTCCTCGTAGTGGGACCGGTCGAACACCCCGAGGTAGCCCGGCTCCGGGACCCGCGGGCGGATCCGCCACAGGAAGTCGTGCTCGCGCTCCTCGTCGGTCGGGGCCTTGAACGAGGAGATGCGGATCCCCTGGGGATCCACCAGGCCCACGGTGTGCTTGAGGATGCCGCCCTTGCCGGAGGTGTCCATGCCCTGCAGCACCAGCAGCACCCGCCGCCGAGAGCCGGTAGCGCGGCCCTCGGCGAAGAGCCGCTCCTGCAGGTCGGCCAGCTCCGGCCCGATCGCCGCCAACGCGGCCTTGCCGTCCTTCTTGCCTCCCGAGAACCCCGGAGTGGCGTCGGCGACGATCGACTCGAGGTCGACCGGACCGGAGGGCAGCTGGAGCGGGTGTGCGGTCATCGCGCCATCATGGCAGGCGGCTGAGCCGCCTCACCCCAACACGCGGCGCACGTCGAGGCTGCAGCCGACCACGGTGTCGACACTGCCGTCGGCCTGGGGCTCGTCGAACCACACCCCCTCGGCGTAGCCGGCCTTCGCGAGCATCCGCAACGACGCGGTGTTGCGGTGGTCGGGCGCCGCGAAGAACGCCGTCGCCTCCGGGAACCGGTGCCGGGTGCGCACCATCCACGCCCACATGACCCGGGTGCCGAGTCCGCGCCCGCTCCACTGCGGCGCGAGGGCGTAGTCGACGCCGATCGCCGCCGGATCGGGGGCGAGCACGGCGAACTCCGGATAGTCGCCGATCCGATAGTCCTGCACGAAGCCGACCGAGCGGCCGTTGACCTCGGCGATCCACATCCGGGTGGGCGTCATCCCGTCGATGCTGGGGCCGTACTGCTCGGTCACCCGGTCGATGGTCGGCTCACCGTCGGAGGCCCACCAGCGGTGCAGGTGCTCGCTCTGGCGCCATCGGGCCACCTCGGGCAGGTCGCCTCGGGTCATCGCTCGCAACGCCACCCGGTTGTCATGATCGACCAGGAACTGCTTGACCTCGCCTGAGAGGTCCGACGCGACCGGCTCGACATGCAGGCTCGCGACCGTACGCCGCGCAGCAGCCGCCCACGACTCGCCCTCCTGCACCACGCCGGCGAGATCGCGGCCGCGGTCGTGGACCACGAGGTGCAGCTGGCTCATCGCCGCTCCTGGCGCTCAGGCTCAGTCGTCATCCGCGCATTGTCGCCGAGCACGGGCCAGCTCGTCACGGACCACGGCGAAGGCGAGTCCTGAGCCATAGCCCTTGCGGGCCAGCATCGCCACCAGTCGCCGGGTGGCGGTGGTGTCGTCGACCTGGCTCACCGACCGCAGCTTCTTGCGCACCAGGGTGCGGGCGGCCGCCTCCTCGTCGTCAGGGTCGACCTCGTCGAGCACCTGACGGACGATCTCGTCGTCGACACCCTTGCGGCGCAGCTCCTGTGA
>JBAWHI010000552.1:0-10142 GCA_049593675.1 Nocardioides sp. | reverse complement strand
CCGTGCGGCTCTACGCCGACAGCGACCTGGTCAACCCGGTCGACTCCTACACCTACCCGGCACACCCGCCGGCCGGGAGGAGCTACGGCCGCTGTCCCGACGGCACCGGAGCCTTCGTGGTCACCGCCGCCGCCACCCAGGGCGCCGCCAACCGGTGCGCGGTCCCGGACGGTGGGGAGAGCATCAAGATCAACGAGGTGCAGTCCGATCCCAGTGACCTGGTCGAGCTGACCAACATCGCGGAGACCGCCGTCGACATCTCGGGCTACGTGCTCAAGGACAACGACGACACCCACGTCTTCACCGTGCCGGCCGGAACCACGGTGGCGTCGAAGGGCTACGTCGTCCTGGACGTCGACGTCTCCTTCGGCCTGGGCAAGGGCGACTCGGTGCGCCTCTACGACCCGAGCCAGGCGAATCTGCTCGACGCCACGACCTACCCGGCCGACACCCATGCGACGAACTGGGGCCGCTGCCCCAACGGCACGGGGGAGTTCGGCGTCGTGACCGACACCCTCGGGTGGGCCAACGACTGCGCAGGTGAGCCTTCCGGCACGCCGGACGTGGTCATCAACGAGGTCGAGTCCAACGGCGACCAGGTCGCGGACTGGGTCGAGATCAAGAACCGCTCCGCGTCGCCGGTCAACGTCTCCGGCTGGAAGATCCTCGACGGTGACCCGTCGCACGCGGCCACCCCGGTCGTCGTCCCAGCCGGGACCATCATCGCGGCCGGCGGCCACTACGCGATCTACACCGAGATCGCCCAGAGCCCGGGCTTCGGCCTCGGCGTCGGCGACAGCGTGACGCTGCTGCTGGCGGACGGCACCACGCAGGTGGACACCACCACGTGGGGTGCCCACGCCGCGACCACCTGGGGCCGCTGCCCCGACGGGACCGGTGACTTCCGCGAGACCACCGCGTCGACCCGCAGCCTGCCGAACGCGTGCAGCCCGATCCGGATCAACGAGGTCGAGTCCTCCGGTGGTACGCCGGGCGACTGGGTCGAGCTCGTGAACATCTCGGCCGACCCGGTCGAGGTCGGTGGGCTCGTGGTCAAGGACAACGACGATGCGCACGCCTACGCCATCCCCGCCTCGACCAGCATCGCCGGCAAGGGCTACCTGGTCATCGAGGAGAGCGACCTGGGGTTCGGCCTCGGGGGCGCCGACGCGGTGCGGCTCTTCGACGCCGACGGCACCACCTTGATCGAACAGTACGACTGGACGAGCGCCGCGACCCAGACCTACGCCCGCTGCAAGGACGGCCTGGGTGACTTCGTCGACTCGAAGGCGCCGACCAAGGGGGCTGCCAACTCCTGCCCCGGGTTGGAGACGGCACCGTGGCCGGGCGCTCAGACGGTCTCGACCGCCGACCTGGCCGACACCTTCGTGCAGGACCTCTCGGGTCTCGCCTTCGACCCGGCCGACCCGGACGTTCTCTGGGCGGCGCAGAACAAGCTGGGCACCCTGTTCAAGCTGACCCGGGACGCCGATGACACCTTCGTCCCGGCCGACGGCTGGCCGAAGAACCCGGTGTACACCGACGGGACCGGCGCGCCGGACACCGAGGGCATCGCCATCGGCCCGGACGGATTCGTCTACCTCGCCTCCGAGCGCAACAACGCGGCCAGTGGGGTCAGCCGGATGTCGATCCTGCGCTACGACCCGTCGGCGACCGGCGCGACGATCGCGGCCACCGACGAGTGGGACCTGACGAGCCAGATCCCGGCGGCCGGGGCCAACCTGGGCCTCGAGGGCATCGCCTTCGTCCCCGACAGCTACCTGACCGCGGGCGGGTTCACGGACCAGAGCACCGACGCTGCCTACGACCCGGCGGACTACCCGCTCCACGGCACCGGTCTGTACTTCGTGGCGATCGAGGACACCGGCGACCTGATCGCCTTCGCCCTCGACAGCGACGGCTCCACCTCGCACAAGATCGCCACCATCGACAGCGGCTTCGCGCACCTGGCCGACGTCAGCTTCGACCCCGAGCTCCAGCGGGTGTGGGCGGTCACCGACGACACCCACGACGGCCGGAGCTCGCTTCTGAAGATCGACGACTCCGGCAGCTTCGTCGTCGACGCCGCCTACGACCGCCCGGTCGGGATGCCGAACCTCAACAACGAGGGCATGGCGATCGCCCCTCAGTCGCGTTGCGTCGATGGTGAGAAGGAGGTGCTGTGGTCCGACGACGGCGACACCGACGGACACTCCCTGCGTCGCGGCACGATCGACTGCACGCCGTTGCCGCTCGCCCAGCAGGTCGAGTTCACCTCGGATCCGCCGGAGGCGCCCGTGGTGGGTCAGACCTGGACGGTGACGACGAGCGGCGGCGGGTCCGGGAACCCGGTGGAGCTCTCCGTCACCTCACCGTCGATCTGCACGCTGCAGGGGGCGGTCGTGCGGTTCGAGCACGTCGGGACCTGCGAGGTCCGGGCCGACCAGGCCGGGGATCCGTCGCACGAGGCGGGTCAGGCCCAGCGCTCGGTGGGCGTGGGTCAGGCCGCCACCACGACCACCGTGACGACCGGCAGGGACCGGCAGCAGGCGGCGGTCGCCGCTGTCGCTCCCGGGGGCGGCAGGCCCACCGGCACCGTCAGCTTCGCCGCGGGCGACACCATGCTCGGCAGGGCCCCGCTCGTCGACGGCGTGGCGACCCTCGGGCGGGAGCTCCCGGTCGGCGCCACCGAGCTGACGGCGACCTACTCCGGCAGCGCCGACTTCATCGGATCGGACGGCTCGGCCACGGCACCCCCGGTGGTCGCGCCGACGATCTCCGCGAGCCTCGACCCGAAGCGGCCGAAGTCGGGCTGGTGGAGCAGCAAGGTCACGGTGACCTTCGAGTGCGAGGTCGGCAGCGTGCCGCTCACGGCCAGCTGCCCGAGCCCGGTCGTGCTGTCCAGGAGCAGGGCTGACCAGTCGGTGACGCGAACCATCACCGCCGTCGACGGCGGCACCGCCTCGGTCACGGTGGAGGACATCGACATCGACCGGTCCGGCCCGGTCGTGCACGTGCGGGGCGTCCGCAATGGTGCGACCTACCAGCGGGGCGCGGTGCCGAAGGCGCGCTGCCAGGCCCGGGACGCGCTCTCGGGGGTCGACTCGTGCAAGCTCAGCCGGAAGGTCTCCCCGACCAGGCAGGGCAAGCGGGTCGCGGTGACCGCCCGAGCGGTCGACGAGGCCGGCAACGTGACCACCGACCGGGTCCGGTACCGGGTCGCGAACCGCTAGGCGCACCGTCCCTGGCGATCGGGTGGACGGCCCGCCGGCCGACTGCTCGATCGCCAGGGACCACGGCCCGTCGCGGGCTACCGGGCCAGGTCGGCGCCGGCGAGCCGGCGCAGTCCGTCCTCGATGACGTCGCGCTCCTTGCAGAAGGCCCACCGGACCAGGTGGCGGCCGGCGTCGGAGTCGTAGAAGCGGTGCGTCGGGATCGCCACGACGCCGGCCCGCTCGGGCAGGGCGAGACAGAACTGGGTGCCGTCGGCCCAGCCGAGCCCCGAGACGTCGGTGGTCGCGAAGTAGGTCCCCTCCGGCACCCGCACGTCGAGCCCGACCGCGGTGAGCCCTTCGCAGAGCAGGTCGCGACGCTCGCGCAGGTCGGCTGCCAGGGAGCGCGGGAAGTCCGGCTCCTCGTCGAGGGCGTGCGCGACCGCGGGCTGGAGGGGCGAGCCGGAGGTGAAGGTGAGCCACTGCTTGGCCGCCAGCACCGCCCCGACCAGCGCGGCCGGCCCGGTGGCCCATCCGACCTTCCAGCCGGTGAAGGAGTAGGACTTGCCGGCGCTCGAGAGCGTCAGGGTGCGCTCGAACATCCCGGGCAGCGTCGCGAGCGGCACGTGCTCGTGCTCGTCGAAGGTGAGGTGCTCGTAGACCTCGTCGGTGATCACCACCAGGTCGTGCTCGATCGCGACGTCGGCGACCGACTGCAGTTCGGCGCGGGTGAGGACCGTCCCGGTCGGGTTGTGCGGAGAGTTCAGCAGCACGAAGCGGGTGCGGGCGGAGACCGCCGCCCGGAGCTCGTTGGCGTCGAGACGGAAGTCGGGCGCGCGCAGGGTCACCGGCCGGCGTACCCCGCCCGCCATCTGGATCATCGCGGTGTAGGAGTCGTAGTAGGGCTCGAGCACGACCACCTCGTCACCGGGATTCACCATCCCGAGCAACGCTGCCGCGATGCCCTCGGTGCAGCCGGTCGTCGCGACCACCTGCGTGTCCGGGTCGAGCTCGATGCCGTAGTGGCGCTGCTGGTGGCGCGCCACCGCGTGCCGCAGGTCGGGCACGCCGATGCCGGGGGCGTACTGGTTCGCCCCGCTCTCGAGCGCCTGCACCGCCCGGGCGATCGCCGTCGGCGGCCCGTCGACGTCCGGGAAGCCCTGCCCCAGGTTGACCGACCCGGTGCGCAGGGCGAGGGCGGACATCTCCGAGAAGATCGTGGGCGGGATCCCGTCGAGTCGGTGCGCCAGCATGGACCCGACAGTAGCGGCGCCCGACTCGCTACAGTCTGCGGCGTGGACGAGACGCTCACCGCCGACCTTGCCCGTGACGTCGATGCGATCTGCCGGCTGACCGGGGAGTTCACGCTCCGCTCCGGGCAGCAGGCGACCGAGTACTTCGACAAGTACCTCTTCGAGGCCGACCCGGCCCTTCTGCTGCGGGTCGCCCGCGAGATGGTGCGACTGCTGCCCCCCGACACCGACCTGCTCGGCGGGCTCGAGCTCGGCGGCGTCCCGATCGCGACGATGGTGAGCAGCCTGACCGGCCGCCCCGCGCTGTTCGTGCGCAAGCAGGCCAAGGAGTACGGCACCTGCAAGCTCGCCGAGGGTCCGGAGGTCGCCGGGCGCTCGGTGACGCTGATCGAGGACGTCATCACCACCGGCGGTGCGGTGCGTGATGCGACGCGCGCCCTGCGCGAGGCCGGGGCGAGCGTCGAGGTCGTCGTCTGCGCGATCGACCGCAGCCCGGCGGGGGAGAACCCGCTCGCCGACGTCGGCCTGGACGTGCGGCCCGTGCTGACCAAGGCCCAGCTGGACGCCGCGCGCGCCGCGGCGACCGCAGAGTCCGCCGGATGACGGAGACGGCGCCGCGTCGGCTTCTCCGCCTGCCGCTCGACCTGCTGCGCGGCTTCCTGATCGGGATGGCCGAGCTGGTCCCCGGCGTCTCGGGCGGCACGGTCGCCCTGGTCACCGGGGTCTATGAGCAGCTGATCGGGTCGGCCTCCCACGCGCTCACCGCGATCAAGCGGCTGGTCCTGGGCCCCGACCGCTGGGCGGGCTTCCGCACCGAGGCGCGTCGCACCGACTGGCTGCTGGTCGTGCCCGTGCTGATCGGGATGGGGGCCGCGGTCCTGACCGTGGCCGGCGCGATGGAGGCCTTCGTGACCGACCACCCCGAGGACGCGCGGGGTCTCTTCCTGGGCCTGGTCCTCGCCAGCATCGCGGTCCCGCTGCGGATGGCGGCGCGCACGCCGGGCGGGGCATCGATCCGCCTCAGCGACGTCGCCTTCTTCGGGGTCGCCGCCGTCGCGGCCTTCGTCCTGGTCGGCTACGCGAGCGGGCGCGAGATCGCCGACCCCCCGGCGTGGGCGGTCTTCCTGGCGGCCGCGGTCGCGGTCTGCGCCCTGGTGGTGCCGGGGGTGTCCGGTTCGTTCTTCCTGCTGGCGGTCGGGCTGTACTCCACGACGCTGGAGGCGATCGACACCCGCGACCTGCGCTACCTCTCGATCTTCGCGGCCGGAGCGATCGTCGGCCTGGCCTCGTTCGTCCAGCTCCTCCACTACCTGCTGGGCCACCACCGCCGGGCGACGCTGGTGACGATGGCGGGGCTGATGCTCGGGTCGCTGCGCGCGCTGTGGCCGTGGCAGGCGTCGAGCAGCGAGGTGGCCGGGGACGCGCACGGGCCCGGGGCCCTGGTGGCGCCGTACGACCCCGTGCTCGGGCCGGTGCTGCTGGCCGTGCTCGGCGTGCTCGTGGTCGTCGTGCTGATCCTCGTGGAGGACCGCGCAGCCCGGCGTGCCAGCGAGCCGGCGCCGGCGCCCTGAGGGCGGGGGCGGTCAGCCCCCGTCGTGCTCGCGCGGCGGCACGTCGAAGCCGGCGATGTCGCGGTCCGGCCGACCGTCGTGGTCGTTGTCGTCGGCCTCCGGGCCGCTGGTCCGTCGGCGGCGGACCCCCTCGACCACCATCAGAAGGCCACCGAAACCGAAGATCGCGATGATCACGTAGTCGATGTTGTCGCCCAGCCACGGCACCCGCTTGCCGAGGAAGTAGCCGAGCAGCGAGATCGAGAGCACCCAGGCCACCGCGCCGACGAGGCTCCACAGGTAGAAGTGCCGGCGCGCCATCCCGGTGACCCCGGCGACGACGGTGATGTAGGTCCGGACGAACGCGACGAAGCGGCCCAGCACCAGGGCCTTGCTGCCGTGGCGGTCGAAGAAGACCTGGGTCTCGTCGATGTAGCGCTGCTTGAACAGACGGCCGTTGCGCGCATAGATCCGTGGCCCGATCTTGCGGCCGATCTCGTAGCCGGCGACGTTGCCGGCGAATGCGGCGATGGTGAGCAGGACCATGCCGAGGAAGAGCTCGAGCAGGGGGGAGCCGGGGAAGACGTCGAGCCGTCCCGTGGCGACGAAGATCCCGAAGGCGAAGAGCAACGCGTCACCGGGCAGGAACGGGAAGAACAGGCCGCATTCGATGAAGATGATCAGCAGGCTGACCCAGAGGAACTCCGGGCCGAACCGCTCGAGCAGCCACTCCGGGTCGAGCCATTCGATGCCGAGGAAGTAGGGCAGATGCGCCTGGAGGTCCGCGACCAGGGAGAACAGGCCGAGGGGTGCATCCACGGGGCTCACGCTACCCGGCGTCGCCATCCGGCGACTCGGGAACATCCCCCATCCGACCCCGGGACTAGTGTCCGGTCCCATGCAGGAGGAGCGCGCGCCGTACGACCCGATGCCGCACGGCCCGGCCGAGGTGGGAGTGGGCCCGTGGGTCGGCCCGTGGCCCGACGGTGAGCAGTACGACGCAGCCCTGCTCGCCGAGGGCGACCGGCGCAACGTCGTCGACCGCTACCGCTACTGGTCGCTCGAGGCGATCGTCGCCGACCTCGACACCCGCCGCCACGACTTCCATGTCGCCATCGAGAACTGGCAGCACGACTTCAACATCGGCACGATCGTCCGCACGGCCAACGCGTTCCTGGCGGCCGAGGTGCACATCGTCGGCAACCGGCGGTGGAACCGGCGCGGCGCGATGGTGACCGACCGCTACCAGCACGTCCGGCACCACGAGGACGTGCCGGCGCTGGCGGCGTACCTCCACGACCTGCCCGGCGGCCCGGTGGAGCTGCTGGGGATCGACAACCTGCCCGGCTCCCTGCACCTGGAGACCGCCGAGCTGCCGAGACGGGTCTGCTTCCTCTTCGGTCAGGAGGGTCCGGGGCTCTCGGAGTCGGCGCGGCAGGCGTGCGACGCGACCTTCGCGATCGCCCAGTTCGGCTCGACCCGCTCGATCAACGCCTCGGCAGCGGCCGCGGTCGCGATGCACTCCTGGGTGCGCACCTACGCCGATCTGTCCGGCGAGGCCGCCTGGCGGGGCTGACCCGACGGCGGCTCGTCGAGCAGCTCCTGGAGCCGAGCGATGCCCCGCGAGGTGTGGCTCTTGACCGTGCCGGTCGAGATGCCGAGCTCGTCGGCGGTCTGCTGCACCGAGAGCCCCAGCCAGTGCCGCAGCAGCACGGTCCTGCGCTGCATCGCCGGCAGCTGGTGCAGGGCGTCGAAGAGGGCGGAGCGCTCCTCGTAGGGCAGCTCGGCGCGCGCGGGCCGGTCCGCGGCCTCCAGTCCCGTCCGCTCCCGGCGCCACGGGCGGCGAGACTCGTCGATGGTGGCGCGGACGATGATCTGACGCGCGTAGGCCTCCTCGCTCCCGCGGTCGTGGATCCGGGGCCAGGCGACGTACAGCTTGGTCAGGGCGATCTGCAGCAGGTCCTCGGCGCGGTGCCAGTCACCGCAGACCGCGTAGGCGATCCTGCGCAGGTGCAGCTGGCGGGCGGCGACGAAGGCGGAGAACTCCGCGTCGCGCGTTGCCCGGCTCATCGCAGACCCTCGCCGGAGGCGTACTGCGAGCGGGCGTAGGTCAGCAGCTCGTCGAACGTCGCGCCGACGACGTCGCGCGGCGGCGTCGTGATCACGTCGAGCTCGCCGTCGATCACCCGCCAGACCACGAAGTACGACGGCGGCGCGCCGTCGACCTCGACCACGGCGGCGCCGGTGGTCGCGCCCTTCGGCGCGAAGGAGTCCCCTAGTCCGGGGTCGTCGGTGCGCTGCAGAATCGTGGCGCCCGTCGCGGCCACGACCTGGCCCTCGTCGGTGAGCCGGACCGTCCGGGGCCAGCCGTTCCCGTCCCCGATCGCCTCCCCGACCTGGTCGGCGACCCAGTCCTCGAAGCTCGCCCACCCGTTGCTCGGCACCGCGGACATCGACGACCCGCCGTCGGCGGTCTCCTCGAGCGTCATCCACCTCCGCTGACCGTTGTAGGTGAGGTCCAGCGCGACCGACTGCTCCGGCGGCTCGTAGCGGTAGGGGTTGTTGATCTGCTCGCGCACCCTGGCCCCGGGCCGGATCTCCAGGTCCCCGTCGGAGTAGCGGGCCACCTCGCCCTTGCCCCAGGGTGCCACCGTGACGGCGTCGGTCGGGCTGGGGCTCGCGGTCGGGGTGCCGGCAGGGTCGGGCCCGGCCTGCGACTGCGGGCCCGACGAGACCACGGCGTACGACGTGCCGAGGATCGCGACCGTGGCGAGCGCTCCGACCGTGATCGCCGCCCGCCGGCGACGCAGGGCGCGGTGACCGCCGGCGAGGTGCTCCTCGAGCGGCCGCTGCGCCGGGCCGTCCCCGAACGAGCGGTCGATCTCCTCCTGCAGCCGATCCATCGTCGACATGTCCCACCTCCTGCGTTCCTGTCCATGGAGACGGGACGTGCGGCGCCCGGGTTGTCACGACCCACGATCTTCTCTGACCGTCGCATCGCTAGCCTCGGGCGGCATGGAGCTCACCCACAAGGAATCGATCGTCGTCGACGCTACCCCTGCCGCCCTCTACGACCTGGTGACCGACATCGAGCGCACCGGCGAGTGGAGCCCGGTCTGCGTCGGCTGCTCGTGGGACGAGGGGGACGGCCCCCGTGAGGGGGCGTGGTTCACCGGCCGCAACCGGCTCGGCGAGCGCAGCTGGGAGACGCGCTCGGTCGTCGTCGCCGCGGAGCCGGGTCGCGAGTTCGCCTGGCAGGTCGGCGGATCCTTCGTGCGGTGGGGCTACACCTTCGCACCGTCGGCGGTGGGGACCGAGGTGACCGAGACCTGGGAGTTCCTGCCCGACGGCCTGGCGTTCTTCCGGGAGAAGTTCGGCGCCGACGGCGAGGCCGAGATCGCCTCGCGCGCCGAGCAGGCCCACGCCGGCATCCCCGCCACCCTGGCCGCGATCAAGCGCGTCGCCGAGGCGCGCTGAGCGCGCGAGACCATCTCGTCCGCAGGACGCTCTCGGGCGACCCGCGGGTAGCCACTAGGGTCGGGGGAGAACCAGCCGGTCTTTTCGAGGAGATTCCCCATGCCGATCGTGACGCCCGAGAAGTACGCCGAGATGCTCGACACCGCGAAGGCGAACCGGTTCGCGTTCCCGGCGATCAACGTGTCGTCGTCCCAGACGCTCAACGCGGCCCTGAAGGGCTTCGCCGACGCCGGCTCCGACGGGATCATCCAGGTCTCGACCGGTGGGGCGGAGTACCTCTCCGGCCCGTCGATCAAGAACATGGTGTCCGGGTCGGTGGCCTTCGCGGCGTACGCCGCCGAGGTGGCCAAGAGCTACCCGGTCAACATCGCGCTGCACACCGACCACTGCCCGAAGGACAAGCTGGACGGCTTCGTCCGGCCGCTGCTGGCCATCTCCGAGGAGCGGGTCGCCCGCGGGGAGGCGCCGCTGTTCCAGTCGCACATGTGGGACGGCTCCGCCGTACCCCTCGATGAGAACCTCGTGATCGCCGAGGAGCTCCTCGACCGCTGCATCAAGGCCAAGGTGATCCTCGAGATCGAGGTCGGCGTGGTCGGCGGCGAGGAGGACGGCGTCGAGAACGCCATCAACGACAAGCTCTACTCCACCGC
>JBAWHI010000551.1:0-6032 GCA_049593675.1 Nocardioides sp. | reverse complement strand
AGGAGCATCAGGACGCGGATGAACGGGTTCGGGCGCGGCATCTCGTGGCGGCTCATGTCAGCAGCAGCCTATCGAGGCGTCGGCCGACGATGACCAGACCGACCACGCCCATGACGACCAGGTAGACGACGCTGATCGCGGAGTCCCACGACAGCGCGCCGGTGGTGAGCTCGCGGCACAGCACGACACCCCGGTAGAGCGGGGTGAGCTCGACGACCCAGCGGACCACGGTCGGGTAGGCCTCGACCGGGAAGAAGGTCGCCGAGAAGAGGAACATCGGGATCACCGCGAGATTGACCCACTCGAAGTCCTGCCAGGTGCGCATGTAGGTCGTCAGAGCCATGCAGATCCCGCCGAACGCGAGCCCGATCAGCAGCGCCGCGGGCACCGCGAGCAGCGCCCACCAGGACGCCACCAGACCCATCGCGACCATCACCAGCAAGAAGCCCGCCGAGTAGATGCCGCCGCGCAGCAGCGACCAGCTCAGCTCGCCGCGGGCGACGTCCATCGTGGTCAGCGGCGTGGCCAGCATCTGGTCGAAGAGCTTGTTGTACTTGAGCTTGAAGAAGAAGTTGAACGTGCTGTCCAGCAGGGCGCCGTTCATCGCGGAGGCGGCGAGCATGCCGGGGGCGACGAACTCGGCGTACGGGATGTCCTGGCCGTTGAACTGGAAGCCGGTGACCAGCGCGCCGACCCCCACGCCGATCGAGAACAGGTAGAAGACCGGCTCGAGGAAGCCGGAGGCGAAGATGTACCAGGCCCGGCGGTAGGCCAGGTAGTTGCGGTAGACGAGCAGCCCGGTGGCCTCCCGGGTCGAGAGCGGCCGGGTCGAGCGCAGCGCGCTGGCGGCGACGACGGCCATCAGAGACTCATCCGCCGGGTGAGGCGACGGACCGCCCAGAACCAGCCGAGCACGGCGAGCACGGCGAGGTAGACGACGTGGACGAGCGCCGCCGACAGGTCGACCGTGTCGAGGGTGAGCATCCGGGTCAGGTCGACGCCGTGCCACAGCGGCGTGACCCTGGCCAGCACCTCCATCCAGCCGTTGAGGTTCTCGATCGGGAAGAACGCCCCGGAGAAGAGGAACAGCGGGATCATCCCGAGCCGGAACACGATGGCGAACGCGCTCTCGTCCTTCAGTCCGGCGGAGAAGGCATAGATCGGCGTCGCGAACGCGAGCCCGACGAGGAACTGCACGAGGAACGCCAGCACGGCGCCCCACACGGTCGCGAACACGCCGAACGGCGCCAGCACGAGGGTGAAGACCAGACAGGTCAGGCCGACGCGGAACAGCACGAAGCCGAGGTGGCCGAGGATCACCTCGCGCACGCTCAGCGGCGACGCGATCATCCCGAAGTAGGTCCGCTGCCACTTGGTCATCGCCATGACCGGATAGGTCGTCTCGCCGAAGACCACCTGCATGGCCTGCGCAGCCAGCAGCCCCGGAGCGATGAAGGCGAGGTACGTCGAGGCGCCGTCGAGCTGGGCGGGGTCGCCGTCGATGTAGTCGCCGAGCAGGACACCCATCGCCAGCACGTAGAAGAGCGGGTTGACGAAGGAGGAGACCGCCGTGCCCTTCCACGAGCGCAGGTAGACCAGCGCCCAGTAGTCGACGAGCCGGGCGGCGCCACGGAACACCCCCGCGGGCGCGCTGGCCCGGGTGTGGACTGGGATCGGGGTCGGCGTGGGGGTCGGGGCCGGAGTCGGGCTCGTCATCAGTCCACCAGCGTCCGACCGGTGAGGCGCAGGAAGACGTCCTCGAGGGTGGAGCGGCGCACCAGGGTCGTGGCCGGCTGCAGGCCGCGCTCGTGCACCTTGGCGATCGTCTCCTCGCCATCGGCGGTGTAGAGCAGCAGCCGGTCCGGCAGCACCTCGATCCGCTCGGCGAGATCGGCGACCTTCTCGGCAGCGGCCTCGTTGTCGCCGATGCCGAAGCGGAGCTCGGCGACCTCGCGCGTGGAGTGCTCCGAGATCAGCGCGAGGGGCGATCCCTGGGCGACGATCACGCCCTTGTCCATCACGACGAGCCGGTCGGTGAGCTGCTCGGCCTCATCCATGTAGTGCGTCGTCAGCACCAGCGTCACGCCCTGCTGCTTGAGCCGGAACAGCCGGTCCCACACGACGTGTCGTGCCTGCGGGTCGAGGCCGGTCGTCGGCTCGTCGAGCAGCAGCACGTCGGGCCGGTTGATGAGGCTGCGGGCGATGGTCAGGCGTCGCTTCATGCCGCCCGACAGGTCGTCGACCATCGCACCGGCCTTCTCGGTGAGCTGCACGAACTCGAGCAGCTCGTCGACCCGCTCGCGGACCTCCTTGCGCGGGATCCCGAAGTAGCGGCCATAGACGAACAGGTTGTCGCGCACCGTGATCTCGGTGTCGAGGGTGTCCTCCTGGGGGCAGACACCGATCCGGGCCCGGATCTGCGGACCCTCGGTCGCCGGGTCCATCCCGAGGATGCGCAGGGTGCCGGCGCTGACCGGCGACACCGCGGCGATCATCCGCATGGTGCTCGACTTGCCCGCGCCGTTCGGACCGAGGAACCCGAACGCCTCGCCGCGGCGCACGTCGACGTCGATGCCCCTGACTGCCTCGAAGCTCCCGAACGACTTGCGCAGGCCCGAGGCGAGGATCATGGAGTCTGGGGCGGTCACCCCCGAACCATAGGTCGTGGCACCGACAGCCCTCACCTGGGTTTACTACGCTGCGCGCATGACCGAGCGCGCCGGACGTCAGCAGGCCCGCAGCGGCTCGCCGTACGAGTCCAGCATCGGATTCAGCCGTGCGGTACGGGTCGGCTCGACGCTCGTGGTCAGCGGCACCGCTCCGGTGTGGCCGGACGGCTCCGTCGACCCGGACCCGGCGATCCAGACGCGCCGCTGCTGGGAGATCGCGCTCGCCGCGCTCGAGGAGCTCGGCGGCACCGTCGCCGACGTCGTCCGGACCCGTCAGTACGTCGTGGACGCCGCCCTCGCCGACGCCGTCGGCTCCGTGCACGGCGAGCTGTTCGGCGATGTGCGTCCGGCGAGCACGATGGTCGTCGTCGCAGGTCTGCTCGATCCGCGGTGGCTGGTCGAGGTCGAGCTCGACGCGGTGGTGGGTTGAGCCCAGAGAGGCATCGCGAGCGAGTCCGGTTCCGCGATCAGCCGACTCCCACCTGGCGCCAGGCTCCCCGCACGACCTGGGTCGCCCCCTTCGGCACCGCGCCGGCCTTCACCAGGATCCTGGCCGAGTCGGCCACTTGGACGGCCGCCTGGGCGAACGTGCTGGTCGGCTGCAGGAAGTTCAGCGCGTGGTACCAGATCCGGGTGGCGACCAGCGTGTCCCCGAGGTCGGTCGCCACCAGGTGGAAGGCCCGGTTGGGGATGCCCGAGTTGATGTGCACGCCCCCGTTGTCGGCCGACCCGGTGTAGCGGTCGGCGTAGTGAGCGGGCTGGGGGTCCGTGCCGAGGATCGGGTTGTCGTAGGCGGTGCCGGGGTTCCGCATCGAGCGCAGCGCCTCGCCGTACAGGTCGGGACCCATGATCTCGTCGCCGATCAGCCAGTCGGCGTCGTCGGGACGCTCGCCGTTCGCCCACTGGGTGATGGCGGTCCCGAAGACGTCGCTGAAGTGCTCGTTGAGCGCGCCGGACTCGCCCTGGTAGACGAGCCCGGACGCGTGCTGCGTGACACCGTGGGCGAGCTCGTGCGCGACGACGTCGAGCGAGCGCGCGAAGCCGGAGAAGATCACGCCGTCGCCGTCGCCGAAGGTCATCTCGTCGCCGTCCCAGAACGCGTTGTTGTAGTCGACCCCGAAGTGGACGTTGAGCACCAGGTCCAGCGCGCGGTTGTCGATCGAGTTCCGGTTGAGCACGTCGCGGAAGAAGGCGCGCACGACGCCGGCGTTGTCGTAGGCGTTGATGACCTCGGCGTCCCGGGTCTCCGGCGATCCCTCAGGTCGCACCAGCGTGACCCGCTGGCTGGTGGTGTTCTCACTGTCGTAGACCTCCCGGCGGCCGGTGCCGGTCGGGGTGGGGGCGAGCGACAGGGCGTCCAGCGATGCCAGGCCCCGTTCGAGCGCAGCCGCGCGGCGATGGCGGGCCGCGCCGGACAGGTCCAGCTGGGTCTCGTCGACCGAGACCGCGGCCGGGCTGTCGGCGAGCGCAGCCTCCACATGGGGCGGCACGAAGTAGCAGGCGGTGCGAGCAGCGGTGGTCGACATGATCTCTCCTCTGGGTTGCGGGACGGCCTCACCCATGAGGACCCACCGGGGCGGTGCTGGATACCTGGAGCGCCCGCGCTGCTGATCCGCATCGGCCCTCCACGCACCGGCGGGACGCAGATACGCCACTCGGGGGATGAACGGCAGCAGCCGGGCCCCTACCGTCGGTAGTACGCGCCGGCAGCACGTCAGGGGGAGCCGATGAGGACGGGTGAGGAAGTGAGCCTGACCGCCACGCTGCTGAGGAGCGGTCGGAACTGGGTCGTCGTCGCGGGGATCCTGATCGCGTCGGGGTACGCCGTGGTGGCCGTGCTGACGCACCGCTGACGTCGCGCCCCGCCATCGCCGCGGGCGTGGTCCACGCGCCGGGCGGGCCCGATGTCGGTGGCCTGAGCAAGGATGGTCCCGTGCCCCGTCCGCTCGATCGCTTCAGCGAACCCACTCGCACCTGGTTCGGTGCTGCCTTCGCCGAGCCCACGCCCGCCCAGGCGGGCGCCTGGGAGGCGATCGGGGCCGGCCGGCACGCGCTGGTCGTGGCGCCGACCGGCTCCGGCAAGACGCTGAGCGCCTTCCTCTGGAGCATCGACCGGCTCCTGTGCGAGCCCCGGCCCGAGGACAAGCAGCAGCGCTGCCGCGTCCTCTACATCTCCCCGCTCAAGGCGCTCGGCGTCGACGTGGAGCGCAACCTCCGCGCACCGCTGACCGGCATCCGCCACACCGCCGACCGGCTCGGGATCGAGGTGCCGGACGTGACGGTCGGGGTCCGCTCCGGCGACACGCCCGCGGCCGATCGCCGCAGGCTCAGCACCAGCCCGCCGGACATCTTGATCACCACACCCGAGTCGCTGTTCCTGATGCTGACCAGCCAGGCCCGCGAGGCGCTGCGCGGCGTGGAGACGGTCATCGTCGACGAGGTGCACGCGGTCGCCGGCTCCAAGCGCGGCGCCCACCTGGCCGTCAGCCTGGAGCGCCTCGACGAGCTCCTCGGCCGCCCCGCCCAGCGGATCGGGCTCTCCGCGACCGTGCGGCCCCTCGAGGAGGTCGCGCGGTTCCTCGGCGGCACCGCACCGGTCGAGATCGTCGCGCCGCCCTCCGCGAAGGAGTGGGACCTCACGGTCGTCGTCCCCGTCGAGGACATGACCGCCCCGTCCGACTACGACGAGGACGCCGAGACGCCCGAGCGCGCCCAGAGCATCTGGCCGCACGTCGAGGAGCGCGTCGTCGACCTGATCGAGCGGCACCGGTCCACGATCGTCTTCGCCAACTCCCGACGCCTCGCCGAGCGCCTGACCGCGCGGCTCAACGAGATCGCCGCCGACCGGGCCGGGGTCGCCCACGACGGGGACGGCGCCGCTCCTGCGCAGGTGATGGCTCAGTCCGGGCAGAGCCACGGCGCCGACAGCGTCGTGGTCGCCAAGGCCCACCACGGCTCGGTGTCGAAGGAGCAGCGCGCGCTGATCGAGGACGACCTCAAGCGCGGCCGACTCCCCTGCGAGGTCGCGACCAGCAGCCTCGAGCTCGGCATCGACATGGGCGCCGTCGACCTGGTCATCCAGATCGAGTCACCGCCCAGCGTGGCCAGTGCCCTGCAGCGGGTCGGGCGCGCCGGACACCAGGTCGGGGAGATCTCCCGAGGCGTGCTGTTCCCCAAGCACCGCGGCGACCTCGCGCAGACCGCGGTCGCGGTCGAGCGGATGCGCTCCGGTGCGATCGAGAAGATGTCGATCCCCGCCAACCCGCTCGACGTCCTCGCCCAGCAGGTGGTGGCCGCCCTCGCGATGGAGGAGTGGCAGGTCGACGAGCTCTTCGCGTTGATGACCCGCGCGGCGTCCTACAC
>JBAWHI010000550.1:0-3526 GCA_049593675.1 Nocardioides sp. | reverse complement strand
CCTCGGCGCTGCGCCCCCCGAGCTGCCGCCGCGCGACACCGTGATCCCCCCGCGCCCGCTCGCCCCGGCCGGCGACCTGGATCGCGCCACAGCGGCCTGGATGAACGACAGACTGGCGCCTGTGCCGTTCGCCCCCTCGCTCGACCCGGCCTCGCCCGGCGAGCCGGCCGTCGCCACGACCTACGCCTTCTGCACGGGCACGCCGACGGCGTACCCCTGCGGGACCACCCGCCTGCGTCTCGACGAGCGCGGGATCTCCTACACCTGGGTCGAGGCCGGGCACGACGCCCCGCTGACCCGGCCCGACGCGGTCGCCGCGCTGCTGCTCGGCGTGATCGCAGAAACGAGAGGTACGACGTGAGTGTGCAGCCCGGATGGCAGGGACGGTTCTTCGAGGACTTCGCTGTCGGCGACATCTACCAGCACCCGTTGGGGCGCACCGTCAGCGAGGCGGACAACACCTGGTTCTCGCTGCTGACCATGAACACCAACCAGATGCACTTCAACGCCGAGTACGCCGGCCGCTCGGAGTTCGAGCAGCCGCTGGTCGTCTCGACCCTGACCGTCGCGATCTCCGTCGGCCAGAGCGTCACCGACCTGACCCAGAATGCGTTCGCCAACCTGGGCTGGGACGAGATCCGGATGACCCACCCGGTCTTCGCGGGCGACACGATCTACAGCGAGTCGATCGTGCTGGAGAAGCGCGAGTCGTCCTCGCGCCCGCACGCCGGCATCGTCACGGTCCGCACCCGCGCGCTGAACCAGGACGGCAAGGAGGTGTGCTCGTTCAAGCGCACCTTCTACGTCTACAAGCACGGTGCGGAGCAGCTCGAGGGGATCTTCCCCGAGGGTGAGAAGCCGATGACGGTCGAGGACTGACATGGGTCGGTTGCGGATCTCCTACGGCCCCTGGGGCGAGTCGCTCGACGAGCTCGCCTCCGCCGCACGCGCGGCGGAGGACGCCGGTGCCGACGTGGTCTGGGTGCCCGAGCTGCACCGCAGCGCCACGGTGAGCGCCGCGGCCGTCGCCCAGGCGACCAGCACGACACGGGTCGGGACGGCGATCGCGCTGGCCTTCCCGCGCAGCCCGATGGTGACCGCCCTCGAGGCGCTCGACCTCGACGAGATCGCCGAGGGCCGGTTCGTGCTCGGGCTCGGCAGCGGGGTGCAGCGGCTCAACGAGGACTGGCACCACGTCGACTGGGCCAAGCCGGTCACGCACCTGCGCGAGACCGTCCGGAACATCCGCGCGTTCTGGGCGACCTGCACGAGCGGTGAGCCGCTCGACCTGGACGGCGAGCGTGAGCCGATGCGGATCCGTGGCTACCGCCGCCCCTACCCGGTGCAGCGCACCGACATCCCGATCCACCTCGCCGCGATGGGCCCCGCCCTGACCCGGCTCGCCGGTGAGATCGCGGACGGCTGGATCTCGCACGAGCTCACGTCGCCGGCGTTCCTGCGCGAGCGGATCCTGCCCGAGCTCGAGGCGGGCATCGCCAAGGGCGGCCGGACCCGCGAGGCGGTCGAGGTCGTCACCTCGTCGTGCTGCTCGGTCGATGCCGACCCCGCGCTGGCCCGCCGGCGCAGCGCCGGCATGGTCGGCTTCTACGCCACGGTGCGCACCTACGCCGACTTCTTCGACTTCCACGGCCTCGCCGAGGACCAGCAGCGCGTCATCGAGGCGTTCCGGGGATCGACCGCAGGCGAGCTCGCCGACCACGTCTCGGACGACATGGTGCGGGCCCTGACGCTGTCCGGCACCCGCGACGAGGTCGCCGAGCAGATCGCGACCTACGACGGCATCGCCGACACCATCAAGCTCACCCCGCCCACCCACGGGCTGACGCCCGACGAGATCCGGGCCGCGCAGAAGGAAGTCATCGCCATGATCGCCGAGCTGACAGGACAGCGCCGATGAGACCGCTGGAGGACGTCCGCGTGATCGCGGTCGAGCAGTACGGCGCCGGCCCGTTCGGCAGTGTGCACCTGGCCGACCTGGGGGCCGAGATCATCAAGATCGAGGACCCGCGCGTCGGCGGCGACGTCGGACGCTACGTGCCGCCGTTCGCCGAGGGCGAGGACTCGCTGTTCTTCGAGGCCTTCAACCGCAACAAGTCCAGCCTCTCGCTGGACCTCGCGACGCCGGCCGGGCGGGCCGTGTTCGAGGACCTGGTCACGGTCAGCGACGCGGTCTACAGCAACCTGCGCGGCGACGTGCCGGCCAAGATCAAGATCACCTACGACGACCTCAAGCACCTCAACCCCGCGATCGTCTGCTGCTCGCTGACCGGCTTCGGGATGACCGGTCCGCGGCGCAACGAGCCCGGCTACGACTACGTCCTGCAGGCGCTCGGCGGCTGGATGGAGCTCACCGGCGACCCCGACGGGCCGCCGTCGAAGTCGGGCCTGTCGATGGTCGACTACAGCGGCGGCTTCGTCGCCGCGATCTCGCTGCTGGCCGGCATCCACGCGGCCCGTCGCGACGGCATCGGCATGGACTGCGACGTCAGCCTCTACGACACCGCGATCGGGATGCTGACCTACCCGGCGACCTGGCATCTCAACGCCGGCTTCGAGCCGGTCCGAATGCGCCACTCCGCGCACCCGTCGCTGGTGCCGTTCCAGGCCTTCGAGGCCAAGGACGGGTGGCTGGTCATCGGCTGCGCCAAGGAGAAGTTCTGGCAGCGCCTCACCGTCGTCATCGACCGTCCGGAGTGGGCCACCGACCCGCGGTTCGCGACGTTCGCTGACCGCGACCGCAACCGCGAGGTGCTGCTGCCCCTGCTGGAGGAGGTGGTCGCGCAGCGCACGGTCGCCGAGTGGGTCGAGCCACTGCGGGCCGCGTCGATCCCGACTGCGCCGATCAACGACGTCGGTGCCGCCCTCACCGAGCCGCACACCATCGCGCGTGACCTCCTCGTCGAGACCGAGCACCCGCGCTACGGCACGGTGCGCCAGGTCGCGTCGCCGGTCCGCGTCGGGTCCGAGCCGCCGACGTACCGCCGTGCCCCGCTGCGCCACGAGGACGCCGACCGGATCCTCGGCGAGATGCTCGGCTACGACGCCGCGGCGGTGGCCGACCTCACCGACCGGGGCGCCTTCGGCGCACTGCCATGACCGCCACCGTCGAGCTCGCCGAGTGGGCGCTCACCCTGCGACCGGAGGACATCCCCGCACCGGTGGCCGAGGCCGCCCGTCGGCACCTGCTCGACGGGCTCGGGACGGCCATCGCCGCCTCCCGCGCCGGCGCGGCCCGACCGGCCGTGACCGTGGCGGCCGCGCTCGGTGGACCGGAGGAGGCGCGCCTGCTCGGCCGCGGTGTCCGGGTCTCCGCGCCGGCGGCGGCCCTCGCGACCGGGACCCTCGTGCACGCCCTCGACTTCGACGACACCCACGCGGGCGGCCTCGTGCACGCCACCGCCGTCGTGCTCCCGGCCCTGCTGGCGGTGGGCGAGCAGGTCGGCGCCGACCCGGACGAGGCGCTGGTCGCCGCCGTGGTCGGCTACGAGACGGTCTGCCGGATCGC
>JBAWHI010000549.1:0-2417 GCA_049593675.1 Nocardioides sp. | reverse complement strand
GGTGCGGGTCGGGCAGCTGCTCGCCGCCGGCGGCGAGCTCGCCGCCGGCGCTGCGAAGGTCGGCCCGGTCAACGTGGTGGCACACCGCGCCGACGGAGCAGGCGGCGGCGACGTACGCACGCTGGCGCTGGACGTGCGCGGGCGCCTGCCGCAGGGCGAACCTGGCGTGGTCGTCGTCATCGGCGCGGCCGACGGCAAGGTCGCCGTGGTCGCGGCCGTCAACGACGCGGCGCAGGCACGTGGCCTGAGCGCCAACGATCTGGTGCGTGCGGTCGGTCCCCTGGTCGGTGGCAAGGGCGGCGGCAAGGCCGACGTCGCCCAGGGGGGCGGCACCGACTCCTCGCGCATCGACGAGGCCCTGGCCGTCGTCGCTGCCGAGGTCGGCCGCGCGGCGGGGATCTGAGCTTGCGCCACGGCATCCGCCTGGGGATCGACCCCGGCGACGCCCGGATCGGCGTCGCGCGCAGTGACCCGACCGGGTTCCTCGCCACGCCCGTCGAGACCGTGCGTCGCGGCAAGGGCGACCTCGCCCGGATCGCTGCGATCCTCGCGGAGGAGGGCGCGGACTCGACGCTGATCGAGGTGGTCGTCGGACTGCCCCGGTCGCTCTCGGGGCGCGAGGGGCCGGCGGCCGTGAAGGTGCGCGAGTTCGCCGCAGCTCTCGCCCGCCGGGTCGCGCCCGTCCCGGTGCGTCTGGTCGACGAGCGCATGACCACCGTGTCGGCGGAGGCTATGCTGCGCGACCAGGGCCGCAAGGGGGGCAAGCGGCGCGCCGTGGTCGACCAGGCAGCAGCCGTCCTGATCTTGCAGCACGCACTGGACACCGAACGCACGACGGGCAGCCCACCGGGGGAGATCGTCGAGGAGACCGCATGACCGAGGGGCACGAGCAGACCCAGGGCGAGGAGCCGCTGCTGGGCGTCGACGAGGTCCCCGCGGACCCGGGTGGGCGACGGCGCGCGCAACGAAAGCGCCGCACGCTGCCGGGGTGCCTCGCGGTGCTCATCGCGATCGCGATCGTGGTCGGCGGCTTCTACTTCGTCGTCACGTGGGGCATCGAGAAGGTCGGCGACCAGTTCCAGTCGGCCGCCGACTACGAGGGTCCGGGGTCCGGCAAGGTCGTCTTCCAGGTGGAGAGCGGCGACACGGCCGCGACGATCGGACGGCGCCTCAAGGACGACGGAGTGGTCGCCTCCGTCGAGGCGTTCATCGACGCGGCGAACAGCAACCCCGAGTGGTCGAGCCTCCAGGTCGGCTACTTCCAGCTGAAGAAGGAGATGGCTGCGGCCGATGCGGTCGACGTCCTGGTCGACCCGTCGAACATGGTGAAGGCCACGGTGACGATCCCGGAGGGTCTCACCGTCGAGGACACCGTCGCGATCCTCGCCAAGAACTCCGATTTCAAGGCGGCCGCCTTCGAGAAGGTCCTCGACAAACCGGCCAAGCTCGGCCTGCCGGACTATGCGCAGGGCAACCCCGAGGGCTACCTCTTCCCCGCGACCTACGACTTCGGTCCGGATGCGACTCCCGAGTCGATGCTCTCGACGATGGTCCGGCGCTGGGAGCAGGCGGCCGAGGACGCCGACCTCGACGGCGCGGCCGCCGAGCTGGGCTACACGCCCGCGGAGCTGATGACGATCGCCAGCCTGGTCGAGTCCGAGGGCCGCGGCGACGACATGCCGAAGATCGCGCGGGTGATCTACAACCGGCTCACCGGCGACGAGACCAACGGGCTGCTCCAGATCGACGCGACCGTCAACTACGCCGCGGGCAACGACCTCGGCGCCGTGCCGACCACCGCGGACCTCGAGATCGACTCGCCGTACAACACCTACCAGAACGCCGGGCTGCCTCCCGGGCCGATCGAGGCGCCGGGGGACGCCGCCCTCCAGGCGGCGACCAACCCGGCCAAGGGCGACTGGTACTACTACGTCACGGTCAACCTGAACACCGGCGAGACGAAGTTCGCGGAGACCTACGACGAGTTCCTCGGCTACAAGGACGAGCTGCGGGAGTACTGCGAGACCGAGTCCGCCGGGGCCTGCTGAGGCCGTCGATGCGCTGCGCCGTGCTGGGCGACCCGATCGCCCATTCGCTGTCACCGACCCTGCATCGTGCCGGCTACGCCGCGCTCGGACTCGACTGGCGCTACGACGCGGTGCGGCTGTCGGCCCACGAGCTGACGGGCTTCGTCGCCGGGCTCGGGCCCGAGTGGCGCGGCCTGTCGCTGACCATGCCGCACAAGCGCGAAGCGCTCGCGCTGGGCAGCCCGATGACCGACCGGGCCCGGCTCGCGGGCGCCGCGAACACCCTGGTGATCCGCGACGGCGACGTGGTGCTGGCCGACAACACGGACCTGCCGGGCGCCGTCGCGGCGATCCGCGAGCGCTACGAGGGGCCGGTGCGCAGCGCAACCG
>JBAWHI010000548.1:0-11145 GCA_049593675.1 Nocardioides sp. | reverse complement strand
GGCGTACGTCGTCGGCGGGTCGCTCGAGCAGACCGCGGGTCTCCTCGGCCGAGGCAGGGGCGCCGGCGAGGATGCCAGCAAGGGTCGTGGCGACGGCGGCCACGCCAGCGGCAAGCACTCGGTTCCTCACGTGAGAGGCAACGAGCGCGCCGGTGGTGCGGTTACGGAGCGCCCTGACCGCCGTCCTCGGCCGGGAGCAGGCTCCCGCTCGGGAGGTCGAACCAGCGCAGGTGCTCGAAGTCGGCGCTGACGTTGCCGGGATGGGAGTCGAGATCGGGCTCCGGGGCCGCAGCGAGGATCGCCGCGCTCTCGCGGAGGTGCTCGGCGAGCAGCTCCTCGCCCCCGGTGGCGTCGGCGGCGTGGCGCGGCATCGAGGCACGGCCGCCGGCGTAGGAGATGTCGTGCAGGCTCAGCGGCGGCGTCACCACGCCGTCGCGGTGTCGCCACAGGCCGGTGGCCGGGTTGAAGCAGTAGTCGCCCAGCAGCCGCCAGCCCTCGGCGGCGATCAGCCGCACCGACTCGATCAGGTAGTCGACGACCGCGTCGGAGACGAAGTAGTTGAAGTTGATCCGCACCCAGCCGGGCTTGATCCCCTCGCAGCCCCCGGTGATCTCGCGCTCGAACTCGTGGGAGCGCTCGACGTCGATGCCGAGCAGCCGGTGGCCGTAGGGGCCCGCGCACGAGCACCCGCCCCGAGACTGGATCCCGAAGAGGTCGTTGAGCAGCGCGACGACGTAGTTGTGGTGGAGGTAGCGACCCGACGGCGAGCGCAGCACGAAGGAGACGATCGAGAGTCGCTCGGCGTCGAGGTTGCCCAGCAGCTCGATCCTCGGCTCGTCCCGCCACGCGGTCACCGCGCGGTGCAGGTGTCGCTCCTCCTGCTCGCGGATCGTGGCGGTGCCGACCGCCTCCTTGAGCTGGAAGACCAGGCCCGCGCGGATCGACTCGATGATCGCCGGCGTGCCGCCCTCCTCGCGGTGGGTCGGGTCGCTCAGGTAGCGGTGGTCGTCGTCGTTGACGTAGGCCACGGTGCCGCCGCCCGGCACGTCCGGCACCCGGTTCGCGAACAGCTCGCGGCGGGCGATGAGGACCCCCGGGGTCGAGGGTCCGCCGATGAACTTGTGCGGCGAGAGGAAGACCGCGTCCTTGTACGACAGCGGCCGATCGGCAGCGGCGCCCATGGTGATGTCGATGTACGGCGCGGCCGCGGCGAAGTCCCAGAAGCTCAGCGCCCCGTGACGATGCAGCAGCTCGGCGATGCCCGAGGTGTCCGAGACGATGCCGGTGACGTTGGACGCGGCCGAGAACGAGCCGATCTTGACCCGGCGGTCGGCGTACTTCTCCAGCTGCTCGCGCAGGTCGTGCTGGTCGACACCACCGTCGTCGTCCTGCCGGATCGTGACCACGTCGGCGATGGACTCTCGCCAGGGGATCTCGTTGGAGTGGTGCTCGTAGGGGCCGATGAACACCACCGGGCGGTCGGCGGGCGGAATGTGGTCGAGCAGGTCGTGCGCGTCGTCGAGCACCGACGGGATCCGCAGGCCGAGGACGCCGATCAGCTTCGCGATCGCACCCGTGCAGCCGGATCCCGCGAAGAGCACCACGGTGTCCTCGTCGCCGCCCACGGCGGCCCGGATGATCTCGCGCGCGTCCTCGCGCAGCCGGGTGGTCTGCAGTCCGGTGCCGCTCGACTCGGTGTGCGTGTTGGCATAGCCGGGCAGGACCTCCTCGCGGATGAACTCCTCGATGAAGCTCAGCGCGCGCCCGGACGCGGTGTAGTCGGCATAGGTCACCCGACGACGCCCGTAGGGCGTGTCCATGAGGTGGTCGTCGCCGATCACGGAGTCGCGGATGAGGGCGAGTAGATCCTGCTTCCCCTGAGTCACCCGACCACGATAGGCCCGGATTAGGGTGACCGGGTGAGCAGTCGCTACCGAAGTCTCCAGCACACCGAGGCCCTCGACCGGTTCGATCGCCTCTCGGTCGACGAGTACGACGTCCGCCTGGACCTCGCCGCGGACGAGAGCACCTTCGCGTCCGTCACGACCCTGCGGTTCCAGTCCCAGGGCGGCCCGACGTTCGTCGACCTCAAGCCGTTGCGGGTCAACGAGATCCGGCTCAACGGCACGGCGCTGGATCCGGACCTGCTGGACCGCGGCCGGCTCCCGATCGACACCGTCGCCGGGGCGAACGAGCTGGTGGTGGACGCCGTGATGCGCTTCCGCAACGACGGCGAGGGCCTGCACCGCAGCGTCGACCCGGCCGACGGCAGGCACTACGTCTACGGCATGAGCTTCATGGACGCCGCGCCCAGCATCTTCGCCTGCTTCGACCAGCCCGACCTGAAGGCTCCCTACACCTTCCACGTCACCGCACCCGCCGACTGGGCGGTGATCGGCAACGCCCCCGTGGCCGGCTCCGAGCCGGGCCCGCGGGGTACGACCCAGTGGCAGCTCGAGCGCACCCAGCCGCTGTCGACCTACTTCGTGACCCTCGTCGCCGGCCCCTACCACGTGATCCGCGACGAGCACGACGGCATCCCGCTCGGCCTGTCCGCCCGCGCCAGCCTCGCCTCCGCCCTCGACGCGGACGCCGACGAGCTGCTGACGATGACCAAGCAGTGCTTCGACGAGCTCCACCGGATCTTCGGCATCCGCTACCCGTTCGGCGACTACCACCAGGCCTTCGTGCCCGAGTTCAACGCCGGCGCGATGGAGAACCCCGGCTGCGTGACGTTCCGAGACCCGCTGGTCTTCACCAGCCGGGTGACCCGCGGGATGCGGATCGCCCGGGCCACGACCCTCGCGCACGAGATGGCGCACCAGTGGTTCGGCAACATCGTGACCCCCCGGTGGTGGGACGACCTCTGGCTCAACGAGTCGTTCGCGGAGTACATGGGCGTCCGGGTCACCGCCGACGTCACCGAGTACGCCGATGCATGGACCGACAACGCCTACGACCGGCGGCTCTGGGGCCTCATGGCGGACCAGGGTCCGACGACCCACCCGGTCGCCGGCAACGGCGCGGTCGACGCGAGCGCCGCGCTGCAGGACTTCGACGGGATCTCCTACGCCAAGGGCTCCAGCATCCTCAAGCAGCTCAATGCCGGTCTCGGCGACCGGGTGTTCTTCGACGGTGTCGTCGACCACCTGACCCAGCACCGGTTCGGCAACGCCACGATGCACGATCTCGTCGCGTCGTGGGAGCGGGCCGGGGCCGGGGACCTGTCGTCCTTCTCGGCGAACTGGCTGCGCACCGCCGGCGCGGACACGATCACCTTCGACCGGGCCGCCGGGGTGCTGCGCCGGACGTCTCCGACCGACCACCCCGCTGATCGCATCCACACGTTCCGGGCCGCCGTGGCCGTGGACGGCCGCTGGGAGGACCGTGCCGTGCGGCTGGACGCGCCCGAGGTGCCGTTCGAGGTGCCGGCCGGTGCGGCGGTCGTGCCCGACGCCTACGAGGAGTCGTGGGACGTGTCCCAGGTCGACGCGACCACGATCGCGGCGCTGCGATCTCTGCTCCCGACGGTCGAGGACGAGCTGCTGCGCGCGGGGGTCTGGAACAACGTCCGCGGTGCCTTCCACGACGCGGCCGTCGACCCCGCTGACGCACTGGACCTGGTGGTCGCGAGCCTGCCCGTCGAGGACACCGAGGACACGAGTCGGCGCACCTTGACCTGGATCTTCTCCGACCTGGTCCCCTTGGCGGGCAGCGGAGCGCTGGCCCGGGTGCACGAGTCGGCGCTCGCCAAGCTCGGCGGCCTCGCACCCGGCTCCGAGCGGCAGTTCGCTGCGTTCCGCGCCGCCATCTCCTCCGCCGAGGACCCCGCGCAGCTGCGGACCTGGCTGGGTGCGGCCCCCGAGGGGATCGAGCTCGACCTCGACCTGCGGTGGCGCCTGCTGGTGCGGCTCGCGACGCTCGGAGGCACCGATCGCGCCGAGCTGGGGGCAGCACTGGACGCCGAGCCGACCGGCCAGTCCCGCGTGGAGCACACCCGGGCCATCGCGTCGCTGCCCGACGAGGAGGCCAAGGCGTGGGCGTGGGACCGGTTCACCGGCAAGGTCGACGTCCCCAACTACGAGCTCGACGCCGCGGGCCACGGGATGTGGCGCGGGGGTCAGGAGCACCTGACCGCGGCCTATGTGGACCGGTACTTCGAGGACCTCCCCGGCACCGTCGGCGTGCGCAGCGGCTGGGTCCTCGGCGATGCCACCGAGGCGTTCTTCCCCCGGACCGCGGTGGATGAGGAGACCCTGGAGCGGACCCTGGCGGCAGCCTCGGACGAGGCTCTCGACCTCACCATCCGCCGCCGGCTCACCGAGCAGGCCGACACGCTGTCGCGGATGCTCGCCGTCGCGAAGGCCTACCCCCACCCGTGACCGGACGGCGTCCCGGGCCGACGGTCCGCACCCGCGTCCGCGAGCTGACGGCGGCGGGTGAGCGGCGCCGCGAGGACCGCCTGGCGACCGAGGAGCCGTTGGAGATCCGCCTGGCCTGGCCCGGCGCTCCGGCCCGCCGGGTCTGGGTGACCATGCGCACCCCCGGACACGACTTCGAGCTGGCCGCGGGATGGCTGGTCCACGAGGGCCTCGCGGACCCGGCATCGGTGCAGGGCATCGCCTACTGCACCGACGCGGACCTCGCCCCCGAGGAGGAGTTCAACGTCGTCACGGTGACGCTGTCCGCCGAGCCGCTGCGCGACCCGGACCGCCGCCATGACGGTTCGGGGTCCTCGGCCTGCGGGGTCTGCGGCAAGGACAGCGTCGTCGCCGCGCTCACGGCGCCGTCCGGTACGCCGTGGGCGGGCGCCCTGCCGACCGACGACGTCGTTCGCGGCCTGCCGACCGCGCTCCGCGCCGGGCAGGCGGTCTTCGGTCGCACCGGCGGTGTGCACGCGGCCGGCCTCGTGTCCGCGGGTGGAGAGCCCCTCGTCATCCGCGAGGACGTGGGGAGGCACAACGCGGTCGACAAGGTCACCGGGGCTCGAGTGCTCACCGGCAGGTCCCCCGCCGAGGCGTGCCTGGTCGTGAGCGGGCGCGCGGGCTTCGAGCTCGTGCAGAAGGCGGTCACGGCCGGGATCGGCTCCCTGGTCGCCGTCGGCGCCCCCACGTCGCTCTCGGTCCGCCTCGCCGAGGAGGCGGGCCTGGCGCTCTACGGCTTCGCCGATGCGCGCCGGTGCGTGCGCTACGTGTAGCCGGCCCACCGGCCGCCGCACCGTGTCCCTCGAGGCGCCCCGAGGCGCCCCGAGGAGCCCCGAACCAGCCGTTCCGAACCCTTGACTCCAACACATTCACAGGCATATAAAGGAATATGCAGATCGAAAGACGAGCGTCACAGGGTCCCTACCAGCTTCCGGACCGCAACCTCGGGCTCGATCTGATGCGCGCGACCGAGGCCGCAGCGATGGCCGCCGGGCGCTGGGCCGGCCTGGGCGCCAAGGAGAGCGGCGACGGGGCGGCCGTCGACGCGATGCGCCAGGTGCTGGCCGGCGTGCAGATGCGAGGGGTCGTCGTCATCGGTGAGGGCGAGAAGGACGAGGCCCCGATGCTGCACAACGGCGAGGAGCTCGGGGACGGGACGGGACCCCCGATGGACATCGCCGTCGACCCGGTCGACGGCACCACGCTGCTGGCGAACGGCATGCCCAACGCGATAGCCGTGATCGCCGCCGCCGACCGCGGCACGATGTTCGACCCTCGCGACGTCTACTACATGGAGAAGCTCGTCGTCGGCCCCGAAGCTGCCGGTCGGGTGGACGTGACCGCCCCGACCGAGGACACCCTGCGCGCGGTGGCAGATGCCAAGGGAGGCTCGGTCTCCGACCTCACCGTGGCCGTGCTGGATCGTCCCCGGCACCGCGAGCTCATCGCCCGGCTTCGCGCGGCCGGCGCCAGGATCAAGCTCTTCCCGGACGGCGACGTGGCCGTCGCGATCGCCGTGGCCCGACCGGACTCCGGGATCGATGTGCTGATGGGCGTCGGCGGGACCCCGGAAGGTGTCATCACCGCCTGCGCCATGAAGGCGATGGGCGGCGAGATCCAGGCCCGCCTGCACGTCGCGGACGACGAGCAGCTGCGCCGGGCCGAGGCCGCCGGCCACGACCTCGACCGCGTCCTGCACCTCGACGACCTCGTCACGGGCGACAACACCTTCTTCGTCGCGACCGGCATCACCGACGGCGACCTGCTTCCGGGAGTCCGCTACTCCAGCGGGGGCGCTCGGACCCGGTCGCTCGTGATGCGCTCGCAGAGCGGCACCGTGCGCGAGGTCAACAGCGACCACGCCCTCGACAAGGTGCTCCGCCACGCCGGCGAGGCCGGCTGACATCACCCCAGAGGACCCCCGCGCACAGCATCGGCACCCGTTCGGAGTGGAAGGCAGTGATCGAGCGATGGACAAGCTCGTCTATCAGTTCAGCGAAGGCAACAAGGACCAGAAGGACCTGCTGGGAGGCAAGGGCGCCAACCTCGCGGAGATGACCCGGCTGGGCCTGCCGGTCCCACCGGGCTTCACCGTCACGACGGAAGCCTGCCGGCACTATCTGGAGTACGGCCGGCTGCCGGACGATCTTCGCGTGCAGGTCACGATGGCGCTGCGCCGGCTCGAGGACGAGGTCGGGCGCCGCCTGGGCGACTCGGTCGATCCCCTGCTGGTGAGCGTCCGCTCCGGGGCGAAGTACTCGATGCCGGGCATGATGGAGACGGTGCTCAACGTCGGCCTCAACGACTTCTCCGTGCAGGGCCTCATCGAGGCTTCCGGGGACGAGCGGTTCGTCTGGGACTCCTACCGGCGGCTGATCCAGATGTTCGGCAGGACCGTCCTCGGCATCGAGGGCGACGACTTCGCTCGGATCCTCGACGCGGCCAAGGAGGCCAAGCAGGTCACGAGCGACCTCGAGCTGGACGCCGACGACCTCCGCCAGCTCGTCGAGGACTTCAAGGGTGTCGTCGAGGCGCGCAGCGGGCGCAGCTTCCCGCAGGACCCTCGCGAGCAGCTCGACCTGGCCATCAAGGCCGTCTTCGAGTCGTGGAACACCGATCGCGCCCGGATCTACCGCCGCCGAGAGCGTATCCCGGAGAAGGCCGGCACGGCGGTCAACATCTGCACGATGGTCTTCGGCAACCTGGGCGAGACCTCCGGCACCGGCGTCTGCTTCACCCGGGACCCGTCGACCGGCAAGCCGGGCGTCTACGGCGACTACCTGATCAACGCCCAGGGTGAGGACGTCGTCTCCGGGATCCGCAACACGCTCTCGCTCGATGACTTCGCCGAGGTCGACCCCGAGTCCTACCAGGCCCTGCGCAAGATCATGCGGCGGTTGGAGACCCACTTCCGCGACCTGTGCGACATCGAGTTCACCGTCGAGCGCGGGAAGCTCTGGATGCTGCAGACGCGGGTGGGCAAGCGCACCGCGGCCGCGGCGTTCCGCATCGCCACCCAGCTGGTCGACGAGCAGTTGATCACCATGGACGAGGCGCTGGAGCGCGTCGGTGGGCCGCAGCTCGCCCAGCTCATGTTCCCGCAGTTCGACAGCGCAGCGGAGCGCACGCTGTTCACCCGTGGCATGGCCGCCTCCCCCGGTGCGGCTGCGGGTCGGGCCGTCTTCGACTCCGCCACAGCGGTCGAGTGGGCGGCGCGGGGCGAGTCGGTCGTGCTGCTGCGCAAGGAGACCAACCCCGAGGACCTCGAGGGCATGATCGCGGCCACCGGCATCCTGACCTGCCGGGGCGGCAAGACCTCGCACGCAGCCGTCGTGGCGCGAGGGATGGGCAAGACCGCCGTCTGCGGCGCGGAGTCGCTGGACGTCGACGCGGAGCGCCAGCTCGCACACGCGGACGGGGTCACGGTCCGTCAGGGCGACGAGCTCTCCATCGACGGATCGACCGGCGAGGTCTTCATGGGCCAGGTGCCGGTGGTCGCCTCGCCCGTCGCGCGGTACCTCGAGGACGGCCTCGACTCAGCGCTCGCCCTCGCGGACGAGGGCACCGCCCACCTGATCCGGGCGGTGGACCGCCTGCTCGCGCACGCCGACTCCGTGCGGACCATGCAGGTCCGGGCCAACGCCGACACCGGACACGACGCCGAGCGGGCCCGCCGGATGGGCGCCCAGGGCATCGGCCTGTGCCGCACCGAGCACATGTTCCTCGGCGATCGGCGGATCCTGATCGAACGGGTGATCCTCGCCGAGGCGGCCGCCGAGCGCGACGACGCACTGGCCGCGCTCCTGCCACCCCAGCGCGAGGACTTCGTCCAGCTCCTCACCGCGATGGACGGCCTCCCGACGACGATCCGGCTGCTCGACCCCCCGCTCCACGAGTTCCTGCCCGACCGCGCGGAGCTGATGGTCCGGGTGGCTCGGGCCGAGGAGCACGGGTCACCCCCCGACGAGGACGTCCGGCTGCTCGCGGCGGTGAACCGGCTCCACGAGTCCAACCCGATGCTCGGGCTGCGCGGCGTCCGGCTGGGACTCGTCGTACCCGGTCTGTTCGCGGGCCAGATCCGCGCGATCGCCGAGGCCACGGCACGACAGGTCAAGGACGGTCACGACCCGCGGCCCGAGATCATGGTCCCGCTCGTGGGATCACTGATGGAGCTGCACCTCGTGCGCGAGGAGGCCGCTCGGATCCTCGCGGAGGTCGCCGAGAGCGAAGGGGTGTCCCTGGACATCCCCATCGGCACCATGATCGAGCTGCCGCGCGCGGCGCTCACCGCCTTCCGGATCGCCGAGGAGGCCGACTTCGTCTCCTTCGGGACCAACGACCTGACCCAGACGACCTGGGGCTTCAGCCGCGATGACGTCGAGGCAGCGTTCTTCGCCGCCTATCTCGAGAAGGGAGTCTTCACGGTGTCCCCCTTCGAGACCCTCGACGTCGACGGCGTCGGCCGGCTGGTGGACATCGCCGTCCGCGAGGGTCGCAGCACCCGCCCGGGCCTCAAGGCGGGCGTGTGCGGCGAGCACGGTGGGGACCCCGAGTCGATCCACTTCTTCCACCGCGCCGGGCTCGACTACGTGTCCTGCTCCCCCTTCCGCGTGCCCATCGCCCGCCTCGAGGCGGGCCGAGCCGTCCTCGGCAAGCGCGAGGAGGACACCTCGGACGACGTCGAGATCCTGCGCAGCTGAGTGGCCCAGGGCCGCTGGTCCGCGCCGATCGGCGTTCCCCGGCGCGCCAGCACCCCACTGTCGGCGCCCCCTCCTAACGTTGCGGTGTGCGCATCCTCCACACCTCCGACTGGCACCTCGGGCGGTCCTTCCACCGGGAGGGCATGCTCGGGCACCAGGCCGCCTACGTCGACCACCTGCTCGACGTGGTCGCGTCGGAGCGGGTCGACCTGGTGGTGGTCGCGGGAGACGTCTACGACCGCGCACTCCCCCACGTCGACGCGGTGCGACTGGCCGACGAGGCGCTGGCCCGGTTGGCGGCGAGCCGCGCCCGGGTCGTCATCACGAGCGGCAACCACGACTCCGCGCAGCGACTGGGCTTCAGCTCCCGGCTGATCGACGCCGCCGGAGTGTTCATCCGCACCGACGCGAGCACGGTCGGCACGCCGGTGCTGCTCGACGACGAGCACGGGATCGTGGCGGTCTACGGGATCCCCTACCTCGACCCCGACGCCGTGCGCGAGCCCTGGCAGCTCCCGGCCCGCTCCCACGAGGCGGCGCTCACCGAGGCGATGCGCAGGGTCGGCGTCGACCGGGCTCGGCGCAGCGCACGGTCGGTGGTGCTCGCGCACGCCTTCGTCGCGGGTGGCGCCGCACAGGTCCACGCGAGCGACTCGGAGCGCGACATCAGTGTCGGCGGCGTGTCGATGGTCCCGATGGGCGTCTTCGACGGCGTCGACTACGCCGCGCTCGGCCACCTGCACGGGAGGCACACGCTCTCCGAGAGCGTCCGCTACTCCGGCTCCCCCCTGGCCTACTCGTTCTCGGAGGCCGGTCACGTCAAGGGGTCGTGGCTCGTCGACCTCGGGGCGGACGGCGTCACGGGAGCCGAGTTCGTGCCCGCGCCGGTCCCGCGCGCACTGGCGCGGATCACCGGCACCATCGAGGAGCTGCTCGCCGATCCGAGGCTCGCCGAGCACGAGCACGCCTGGGTCCAGGCCACCCTGACCGACTCCGTCCGGCCGATGCAGGCGATGGAGCGGCTGCGCGGCCGGTTCCCGCACACGCTGGTCCTCTCCTTCGAGCCTGCCGGGCAGCGGCCGGACGGGGTGCCGACCGCCTCCACCCGCGGCCGCTCCGACCACGCGATCGCGCTCGACTTCGTCCGCGAGCTGCGCGGCACGCCGGCCTCCGACGCCGAGACGGCCCTCCTGCGCGACGCCGTCGACGCGTGCTGCGAGGATCCCGACGTCGACGTGCTCGTCTCGGCGACCGGGCCCGCGTCGCCATGAGGATCCACCACCTCGAGATCACCGCCTTCGGTCCGTTCGCGGAGACGGTCTCGGTCGACGTCGACCAGCTGTCCGAGGCCGGCCTCTTCCTGCTCTCCGGCCCGACCGGCGCCGGCAAGACCAGCGTCCTCGACGCCGTCTGCTTCGCGCTGTACGGCGACGTCCCCGGCGACCGCAACGGCGCGAAGCGGCTGCGCTCGGACCAGGCCGCCCCCGGCGTACGCCCTCGGGTGGTGCTGGAGACGACCCTCTCCGGGCGACGGTTCCGCATCGTTCGCTCCCCCGCGTGGGAGCGCCCCAAGAAGCGCGGCTCCGGCATGACCACCGAGCAGGCCTCGGTGACGATCGCCGAGCGCGTCGACGGGGCCTGGATCACCCACAGCACCCGCCTCGACGAGACCGGACACCTGGTGACCCGCCTGGTGGGGATGAACGTCGCCCAGTTCACCCAGGTCGCCATGCTGCCGCAGGGTCGCTTCCAGGCCTTCCTGCGCGCGCGGTCCGAGGAGCGGCACCACCTGCTCCAGCAGCTCTTCCGCACCGGCCGGTTCGAGGACGTCGAGCGTTGGCTCCGCGACCGGCGGATCGGGGTGCGACGGCGCTGCGAGGAGGCCCAGGCGCACGTGGACGACCTGGTCAGCCGGGTCAGCGAGGCCACCGGCGCCGAGGCGCCCGACGACGACCGCTCCGGCTGGGCCGCGGCACACCTGGCGATCGCCGCCGACCGCTGCGCGGTGAGTGCCGCCGAGG
>JBAWHI010000547.1:0-10399 GCA_049593675.1 Nocardioides sp. | reverse complement strand
TGGCCAGCTCGCGCGCTCGGCGGGACTCCACGATCCCGGCGGCCGCGGCGCGCTGGCTGACGGCGGAGGGGGTGATGCCCAGCCGCTGGGAGACATCGTCGTACGACAGTCCCTCGGCGACCAGGTCCGCGACCTCCCAGCCCCGGGCGGTACGTCGGGCGAGGACCGCTGCCCACAGCCAGAGCGTCGTCTCCAGCGCCCGAGCGGCCGGGTCGACTGGCTCCGAGGCGACCACGCGCAGGTGCCAGGGACTGCTCTTCGCGGTGGTCACCGCCTGCCGGGCGTTGAGGTAGGCGGGTCCGCGGCCGGAGCGGGCGTGGCGGGGGAGCGGGTCCTCGACGTCACCGACCCCGATCCCGATGTGCCAGACCTCCTCGCGCAGCAGCACCTCGACCGCCGCTGGCAGGGCGGCCGGATCGTCGAGGACGCCCTGGATCTCGTCGCCCACGGTCTGCTCGAACGGCCGCAGCATCGCCACGTCGGCGAGCGCAGCGACCGCGCCGGGCACCAGGTCGCTCGAGGTCCGGCTGTCGCGCTGGTCGACGGTGAGCACGAGGACGGACATGGGACGAGATTAGTTCAGACAATAACCTAATGCAAGGTCACTTCAGGAAATAATCTTCAGCGACGACCGATGATGCCGACGACCGGCGGCGCCTTCTGGTCCACGACCGACACCCGGAACCCACCCTCCTGCAGGGCGGTCGAGGTCTTCTTCACGATCGTCGGGACCAGCTCGGGCCGAGCGGCCTCGTAGAACAGGTAGACGGCGCCGCCCGGGACGACCCGCTCGTGCAGCAGCGCGATCTCCTCGGCGCAGTCGCGCACCCAGAAGAGGTTGACGTTGAAGGCGAAGACCTTGTTCAGCCGCTTGACCGGCACCCGCAGGGTCGCCAGGTCGATCTGGCGCACCGTGAGGCGGCCCGCCTCGACGTACTGGGCGCAGCGCCGCTTGGTGCGGTCCACGCCCGACTCGGAGCGGTCGATCGCGAAGAGCTTGCCCGTCTCGAGCCGCTCGCAGATCAGCTCGGCACCGGCACCCGGTCCACAGCCGATCTCCAGGACGGAGTCGTTCGGCTGGACGTCCATGATGTCCACCGCCCACCGGATCCGGGCCGGGATCGTCTGCAGCGCCATGACGCACAGACTAGCCAGAAGTCGCAGCCGCGCACCGGTAGGTTGGCGCTCGTGATCAACGTGGGTGTGCTCGGAGCGCGAGGCAAGGTCGGATCTGAGGTCTGTCAGGCGGTCGAGACCGCGGACGACATGGAGCTCGTGGCGAGCATCGATGCCGGCGACTCCCTCGACGCACTGGTCGCCTCGGGGGCGCAGGCGGTGGTCGACTTCACCCACCCCGACGTGGTCATGGACAACCTGGAGTTCTGCATCGGCCACGGCATCCACGCCGTCGTCGGCACGACCGGCTTCGACGAGGCCCGGCTCGACACGCTGCGCGGCTGGCTCGCCGACGCGTCCGGCACCGGCGTGCTGATCGCCCCCAACTTCTCCATCGGCGCGATCTTGATGATGCGCTTCGCCGCCGTCGCCGCGCCGTTCTACGAGTCGGTCGAGGTGGTCGAGCTGCACCACCCGACCAAGGCCGATGCGCCGAGCGGCACCGCGCGACGTACGGCGGAGCTGATCGCCGCCGCCCGTCGCGAGGCCGGACTGGGGCCGGTGCCGGATGCGACGTCGACCGGCCTGGACGGCGCCCGGGGAGCCGACGTCGACGGGATCCGGGTCCACGGGCTGCGGATCCGTGGCCTGGTCGCCCACCAGGAGGTCATCCTGGGCGGCGTGGGAGAGACGCTGACGATCCGGCACGACTCGATGGACCGCGCGTCCTTCACCCCGGGCGTGCTGACGGGGCTGCGCGCGATCGCGGACCGGCCCGGGCTCACCGTGGGGCTCGAGGAGCTCCTCGACCTCGGCTGACCCGCAGGTCCGTGCCGGGCACGGATCCGCAGGTGACCTCCGGTCGGCTACGGCTCGACGGTCACCTTGATCGCCTCGCCGTTCGCCACGATGGAGAACGCGTCGAGCACCCGCTCGAGCGGAATGTGCTCGGTGATCAGGTCCTTGACCGGCACCTGGCCGCTCGAGATGTACTCCAGTGCCCGCTTGTTGTGCTCGGGTGCCGAGCCGTTGGCACCGTGGATGTGCAGCTGGCGGTAGTGCACGACGTTCGAGTCGCAGGTGATGGTCGGGTTGGTCTTCGGCAGTCCGCCGAAGAACGAGATCCGCCCGTTGCGCGCAGCCATGGCGATGGCCTGCTCCTGGGTGATGTTGGCGGCGGTCGCGGTGATCACGACGTCCGCGCCGCGTCCGCCGGTCAGCTCCATGACGCGCTCGACGACATCGACCTCGGCCCCGTTGATGACCTCGTCGGGCCCGACGGCGTCGGCCGACATCTTCAGCCGCTCGGCGTTGACGTCGACCAGGTAGACGGGGCCGACCTGGTGGACCCCGCGAGCGATGCGGATGTGCATGCAGCCGATCGGGCCGGCGCCGAAGACGACCACGGTGTCACCGGGCTCGATGCCGAGCAGCTCCTGGGCGTTGATGGCGCAGGCGAAGGGCTCCGCGGCCGAGGCCTCGTCGTAGCCGACGTTGTCGGGGATGCGGTTCAGGCCGTCGACCTTGAGCACCTGGCGCGGGACGATCATGTACTCGGCGAAGCCGCCGTCGTACTGGTAGCCGACCGAGGTCTGGTTCTGGCAGACCGCCATCCAGCCCTTGCGGCACTCGTGGCACTCGCCGCACGGGACGGCGGCGATCACCTGCGCGCGATCGCCGACCTGCCAGTGCGCGCCGTACGTCGCGTTCACGTCGGCGCCGACCTCGACCACCTCGCCCGCGATCTCATGGCCGATGGTGCGCGGTGGGCTGAGGTTCTGGTGGCCGTTGTTCAGGATCTTCACGTCCGTGCCGCAGGTCGAGCAGTTGCGGACCCGCAGCTTGATCTCGTCCGGCCCGCACTCGGGCTCGGGGACGTCCTCGAGACGGACGTCTTCGGGTGCGTAGAAGCGCAGGGCCTTCATGGTTCCTCCTGTGGTCGGGTTCGGTCGAGCATACCTCAATCGTGTGGGAATTTGTCTGTTTGTGTGGTGAAGATCCCTTGACGGGCAGGAAGAAGCAGGCATATAAAGGTAATCAAAGATCTACGTGACGGGCGCCACAGCAACGCCGGTCGAGGAAGAAGGCGCGATGAGCACCACCAAGTCAGCACCCGAGACCCACGCCCCGCCACGGGTCAGTGCGCGGGTCCACGTGCAGCGAGTCGGCACGTTCTTGTCGAACATGATCATGCCGAACATCGCAGCGATCATCGCCTGGGGCCTGATCACGGCGTTCTTCATCCCCGATGGCTGGATCCCCAACGAGAAGATCGCCACGATGGTCGGCCCGTCGATCTACTACCTGCTGCCGATCCTCATCGCCTACACCGGCGGCAAGCTGATCTACGACACCCGCGGAGGCGTCGTCGGTGCGGCATCGGTCATGGGCGTGATCATGGCGACCAGCGCCCCCGAGTTCATCGGGGTCGACGGGACCGGCTCGCCGATGTTCCTCGGCGCGATGATCATGGGGCCGCTCGCCGCGCTCGTCATGAAGCACCTCGACGGACTCTGGGCCCACAAGATCCGGCCCGGCTTCGAGATGCTCGTCAACAACTTCTCCGCCGGCATCTGGGCCGGCATCGCCGCCATCCTCGGCATGTTCCTGCTGGCACCGGTCCTGCGCCAGGTCATCGACTGGCTCGGCCAGGCCGTGAACTTCCTGGTCGAGAACGACCTGCTCCCGCTGACCTCGGTCTTCATCGAGCCGGCGAAGGTCCTGTTCCTCAACAACGCGATCAACCACGGCGTGCTGACGCCGCTCGGGATCCAGCAGGCGACGGAGAGCGGCAAGTCCGTGCTGTTCCTGCTGGAGGCGAACCCGGGCCCGGGTCTGGGCATCCTGATGGCCTACGCGGTCTTCGGTCGCGGCATCGACAAGGCGTCGGCGCCGGGCGCGGCGATCATCCAGTTCTTCGGTGGGATCCACGAGGTCTACTTCCCCTACGTGCTGATGAAGCCGAAGATGATCCTGGCCGCGATCGCGGGCGGCATGACGGGCGTCTTCCTCTTCACCCTGACCGACATCGGCCTGCGCGCCCCGGCCGCTCCGGGCTCGATCATCGCCGTCTACGCCCAGACCCCGGGCGGCGACTTCTTCGGGGTCACGCTCGGCGTCTTCGGATCGGCCCTCGTCACCTTCGTGGTCGGTGGTCTGCTGCTGAAGACCGACCGGTCCACCGACGAGGGTGACCTCGCCGGCGCCACCGGCGCGATGGAGGACCTGAAGGGCAAGGCCTCGGTGGCGTCCACGATCCTCACCGGGACGGCCGTCGGCGCTGGTCGGGTCCGCTCGATCGTCTTCGCCTGCGACGCCGGGATGGGTTCCTCGGCGATGGGCGCCTCGGTGCTCCGCAAGAAGATCCACGATGCCGGCTACGGCGACGTCACCGTCGTCAACCAGGCGATCTCCAGCCTGCGCGACGACCACGACATCGTCGTGACCCACCAGGACCTCACCGACCGGGCTCGCCAGAAGACCCCGTCGGCGGTGCACGTGTCCGTCGACAACTTCATGGCCAGCCCGCGCTACGACGAGGTCCTCCAGCTCGTCGAGGCCCGCAACGCCGTGGGTGGACCGGTGCCGACCGAGTCGGTCGAGCCGGCAACGACGGAGCCGCGCCACGCGGCCGGCCTGCTCGTACCGGAGTCCATCGTGCTCGACGGTGGCGCTGCCTCCCGCGACGACGCCATCACCACGGCGGGTGAGCTGCTGGTCGCGGCGGGAGCCGTCGACCCGGCGTACGTCGAGGCGATGCACGCCCGAGAGCTGTCGGTGTCGACCGCGATGGGCAACCTCCTGGCGATCCCGCACGGCACCAACGAGGCCAAGGCCGACGTGAAGCGCACGGCGCTGTCCTTCGTGCGCTACCCCGGCGGGCTGGACTGGAACGGCCGCGAGGTCAAGTACGTCGTCGGCGTCGCCGCCCTGGGCAACGAGCACCTGAAGCTGATGGCTCGGCTCGCTGCGGTCTTCACCGACCCGGAGCAGGTCCGCCGGCTCGAGGAGGCGACCACGACGCACGATGTGCTGGAGGTCCTCGGGGAGGTGCAGCCGGCCTAGGCGCTGGATGCGCCTAGGATGCGCCCATGTCGGTCCTCGCGCGTCATCACGTGGTCGTCTCCGGTCCTCCGGAGGCGACCGCGTTGGTGTTCGCGCACGGCTTCGGCTGCGACCAGTCGATGTGGCGGCTGGTCGCACCCGTCTTCGAGGACCGCTACCGGGTGGTGCTCTTCGACCACATCGGGTGTGGTGCCGCCGACTCCACGGACTACGACCCGGTGGCCTACGCCAGCCTCTCGCGCTACGCCGAGGATGTGCTCGCGATCTGCCGCGAGCTGGAGCTGCGCGACGTCGTCGTGGTCGGCCACTCGGTCTCGGCGATGGTCGCGGTGCTGGCCCAGATCGTGGCCCCGGACCTGATCGCCGCTCTCGTCCTGCTCGGCCCGTCGGCCTGCTACGTCGACGACGGGGACTACGCCGGTGGCTTCACCCGCCCCGACATCGACGACCTCCTCGAGCTGCTGGACTCCAACCACCTGGGGTGGCAGGCCCCGCTGGCCGACATGGTGATGGCGGGCACGGATCGCCCCGAGCTGACCGCCGAGCTCGAGGAGAGCTTCTGCCGGACCGATCCCGATATCGCGCGGCAGTTCGCCGAGGTGACCTTCCTCGGCGACAACCGTGAGGACCTCCAGCAGGTGAGCGCTCCGACCCTGGTGGTGCAGAGCGCGAGCGACGCGATCGCCCCGCTGTCGGCGGGCGAGTTCGTGCGCGACCACATCCCCGGTGCGCGCTTCGCCCTCATCGACACCGTGGGGCACTGCCCGCACCTGAGCGCGCCCGGCGAGACCATCGACGCCATCGAGGCCTTCCTGTGCTGTGACCGGTGAGCCCGTGAGCGATGCCGACCGCACGCTGTTCGAGCTGGCCCCCGCGCCGTACCTCGTGCTCGACCGCTCCGGCATGATCCGGGCGGCCAATCGGGCGTTCCTCGCCCTGATCGGTGGCGACCCCGCGAACGTCGTCGGCCGTCGCACCCTGCCGAGCCTGCTCACCGGCGGAGGCCGGATCTACTTCGAGACCCACCTGATGCCGTTGCTCGAGCTGGCCGGGCGGGTCGACGAGGTGGCCCTGGAGGTCGTCGGTGCCGACGGCACGCGGATCCCGGTCCTGCTCAGCGCCAACGTCCAGTCAGGGGGCGACGGTCGCCTCGGTGAGGTCCGGGCCGTGCTCTTCCCGGCTCGCGAGCGGCGCCGCTACGAGGCCGACCTCCTGCACTCCACGCGGGCGGCCGAGGAGGCCACCCGCCTCGCTACCGAGCTCTCCCGGACGTTGCAGCAGACCTTCATCCCGCCGGTGCCGCCCGCAGTCCCGCGCCTCGACGTGAGTGCGGTCTACCGCCCGGCCGGGGACGGGACCGAGGTCGGTGGCGACTTCTACGACGTCTTCTCCGTCGCCGATGGGGCCTGGATCGTGGTGCTGGGCGACGTCGCCGGCAAGGGGGTCGCGGCGGCGACCGTGACCGCCTTCATCCGGCACAGCGTGCGAGCCCTGGCGATGCAGCTGGCGGACCCGGCCGAGCTGCTCGGCGCACTGGACCGGGCGCTCGCCGGCGAACAGACGGACCGGTTCTGCACGATCGTCGCCCTCCGGCTCGAGGACACCCCGGACGGCTGGGTCATCCACGGATCCGTCGGTGGCCACCCGCTGCCCCTGCTCGGTCGCACCGACGGTGCGGTCACCGAGCTGGGCACCCCGGGCTCGCTGGTCGGCATCCTCGACGAGGCGACCTTCACCTCGTTCACGCACACGCTCGCCGCCGACGAGTTCGTGGTGCTCTTCACCGACGGCGTCACCGAGGCGAAGGACGGCGCCGAGCAGCTGGGCAGTGACCGGCTGATGCGACTCGTCGGCAGCGTCGCAGCCGACCCGGCGGGCGTCACCGACGCCGTCGTGCAGTCGGCGATCGACTTCCAGCACGGTGCGGCCAACGACGACATCGCGGTGATGACGCTCCGGCCCGACCCGTCGAGCTGAGCCGGTCAGAGCAGGCGCAGCAGGCCGGCGACCAGCGCGGCGCCGAACACCACGGCCAGGAACGGGGCGCGCAGCACGAGCAGCATCACGGCCGCGCCCAGTCCGGCAGCGCGCGCGTCGAGGACCAGCTCCTGGCCGTCGGAGAAGACCTGTACCGCCACCAGGGCCGAGAGCAGTGCGACCGGGATCAGGTCGGCGACCCGCTCCATCAGCGGACGCTCCAGGATCCGCGGCGGCACCGCGAGCCCGCCCAGCTTGAGCAGGTAGCACCCGAGGGCCGCGAGGATGATCGCCGTCCACATCATCGGACGGGCTCCTTGCTCAGCAGCCCCGCCAGGAGGGCGACGCCGGCCGCCGCGAGGACGGGTACGCCGGCGGCCGTGACCGGCACCAGGCCGAGCGCGACAGCGGCGGCCGCCACGGCGACCGCCTGGTTGCGTCGACGGTGGAGCCGGGGCCACAGCAGGGCGAGGAACGCGGCGCCGACCGCGGCGTCGAGACCGTAGCGACGCGGGTCGCCCAGCTCGTTGCCGGCCACCGCCCCGGCCAGGGTGGCGAGGTTCCACAGGGCGAAGATCGACACGCCCGTGACCACGAAGCCGAGCCGCGCTGCCTCCCGGGACTCCCGGGTCACCGACATCGCCGTGGACTCGTCGATCAGGATGTGGGCGGCCAGCACGCGACGCGTCCCGCGCCAGGCCAGGAGGGGCGCGAGCCGCAGCCCGTAGAGCGTGTTGCGGGTGCCGAGCAGCAGGGCGGTCAGCGCTCCCGAGATCGGTGCGCCACCCGCCGCGATGACGCCCACGAGCGCGAACTGGCTGGCCCCGGTGAAGACCAGGAGCGACAGCGCGCAGGTCTGCCAGACGCTGAGCCCGGCGGCCACCGACACCGCGCCGAAGCTGACGCCGTACGCGCCGGTGGCGACGCCGACGCCGAGGCTGTCGCGGACGATGGCACGGCGCTCGGTCTGCTGGAGCGGAGCGTCGGTCACCCCGTGAGGCTAGTGGGGGCCGACGGGGTCTCGTCGATCAGTCCCGACGGACCCGGATCGCACGCTGGCCGTGGTGGAAGTCGTGTAGCAGCACCAGGATCAGCAGCAGACCGGCCAGCAGGCCCCAGCCGACGCCGGCGAAGACCAGGGCCGGTACGGCCGTCATGTTGACGAGCCAGACCCCGGTCACCAGGCCGATCAGCAGCCCGGCGGTCACGACGAGAAGGCGGTGCAGCTTCGGCAGTGGACCGAACACGGGAGCCATCCTGTCTTGCGAATCGGGGAGCCCAATCTACACCGTCTCCTCACGGCGCATCGGCGATCGCGGTATGCAGCCGGACCTGCTTCACGAGGGTGGATCCCTCGCCGTCCAGGTCGAGCTCGCGATGCGCCTGGTCGGGGGCCCAGCCGGCCTCGCCGAGGAATCCGCGCAACGCGTCGTCGGTCGCGATCGCCCACAGCACGACCCGGGTGAACCGGTCCGCCTGCAGCGTGTCGACGGCCGCCTGGAGGAGCCGGGAGCCGTGCCCCTTCCCGCGCTCGTCGGGGTCGATGTTGAACTCCTGGATCTCGCCGTCGGCGACCGGGTCGCAGTCCGGGTCCGAGGCGGGGGAGGTGATGGCGAACCCGACGACACGGTTGCGCTCGAGGGCGACCAGCACCCGGTTGCGGGCGTCGCGCGGCCTCGAGAGCGAGGTGTGCCAGGCGGCTGCGGCCGCCTCCACGTCGCTCGGCAGCGCCTCGGCCGGGACGACGCCGGCATAGGTCGTTCGCCAGGTGCGGAGCTGGAGGTCGGCGATCGCGGGCGCGTCGTCCGCCCAGGCGATGCGGACCGACACGTCACTCATGGCGCCATCCTCTCAGCCCGGACGATGTTACAAATCGGCGCCCGCGGAGCAGACATCTGTAACAGACTGGGGTAGCGTCGGGACCGTGCCTCCCACGACGTCCCCGCCCACCTCCTTCGACGAGCTCCTCGCCGGTGACGGCCGGGTCGAGCCGCGCGACGACATGCCGGACGCCTACCGCCGCACGCTGGTGCGCCAGATCGCCCAGCACGCGCACTCGGAGATCATCGGGATGCAGCCGGAGGGCAACTGGATCAGCCGGGCGCCCAGCCTGCGCCGCAAGGCGATCTTGATGGCGAAGGTGCAGGATGAGGCGGGGCACGGCCTCTACCTCTACGCGGCGGCCGAGACCCTCGGGGTGGACCGCGCCGACCTGCTCGACCAGTTGCACTCCGGGCGGCAGAAGTACTCCTCGATCTTCAACTACCCGACCCTCACCTGGGCCGACGTCGGTGCGATCGGGTGGTTGGTCGACGGTGCCGCGATCGTCAATCAGGTGCCGCTGTGCCGCTGCTCCTACGGTCCGTACGCTCGCGCGATGGTGCGGGTCTGCAAGGAGGAGTCCTTCCACCAGCGCCAGGGCTTCGAGATCCTGCACACCCTCGCGCACGGCACGCCGGCCCAGCGCGAGATGGCCCAGGACGCCGTGGACCGCTACTGGTGGCCGGCGCTGATGATGTTCGGTCCGCCCGACGACGACTCGCCCAACTCGGCGCAGTCGATGGCGTGGGGGATCAAGCGGTTCTCCAACGACGACCTGCGCCAGCGTTTCGTCGACATGACGGTGCCGCAGGCCGAGGCGCTCGGCCTGACGTTGCCGGATCCGGAGATCCGCTGGAACGAGCGGCGTGAGCACTACGACTTCGGAGAGGTCGACTTCAGCGAGCTCTTCGAGGTGATCAAGGGCAACGGCCCCTGCAACCAGCAGCGCCTCGCACACAAGGTCTCCGCCCACGAGGACGGCGCCTGGGTCCGGGAGGCGGCATCGGCGTACGCCGCGAAGCAGTCCGCCCGCTCGGAGGTCGTCGCATGAGGGACTGGCCGCTCTGGGAGGTGTTCGTGCGCTCGCGGCGCGGCCTCTCGCACGTGCATGTCGGCTCGCTGCACGCGCCGGACGCCGAGATGGCGCTGCGCAACGCACGCGACGTCTACACCCGGCGCCAGGAGGGCGTCTCGCTGTGGGTGGTCCCGTCGGCGCAGCTGGTCGCCTCCGACCCGGGGGAGCGCGACGCGTTCTTCGACCCGGCCGAGGACAAGGTCTACCGGCACCCCACCTTCTACGACGTCCCCGAGGGGGTGGAGCACCTGTGAGCACCCCACCGACCGTCCTCGTCGACTACCTCCTCGGCCTGGCCGACGACGCGCTCGTCTCCGCCCAGCGGATGGGCTGGTGGATCAGCCG
>JBAWHI010000546.1:0-17351 GCA_049593675.1 Nocardioides sp. | reverse complement strand
CCGCCGTCCTCGCCTCGGCCGACGTCCGCCGGGTGCAGCCGCTGGTGTCGCTGGCCCTGGCCAACGTCGCCCACGCGACCATCCGCAACCGGGGTACGACGGTCGGCTCGCTCGTGCACGCCGACGCCGCGGCCGAGATGCCGGTCGTGCTGACCCTGCTGGGCGGCTCGCTCGAGGTCGAGGGGCCGGCAGGTCGGCGCACCATCGCCGCGGACGAGCTGTTCGTCGGCCCGCTGGAGTCCTCGGTCGGCCACGACGAGATCGCCGTCTCGGCGTACTTCCCCGGCCTCGCGCCGGATGCCGGCGTCGCCTTCGACGAGATCGCCCGCCGGCACGGCGACTACGCCCTGGTCGGCGCCGCGGCGCTGGTCGAGGGCGACACCACCAGGGTCGGCTACCTCTCGGTGAGCGACGTGCCGACCGTGGTCGACCTGTCCGGCGTCGCCGACGACGACCTCGGCGAGGCTGCGCTCGCGCAGCTGGAGCCCATGGACGACATCCACGCCACCGCGGCATACCGATCCCAGCTGGTGCGGGTGCTCACCACCCGGGTGGTTCGATCGGCGCAGGTGTCCCGACAAGCTCGACAATCGGAAGAGTGACATGGAAGAGCTGCACGACATCCGCCTCAGCGTGAACGGGACGACCCACGACGTCCGGGTGCCCGCCCGTCGGCTGCTGTCCGACGCGCTGCGCCACGACCTGGGCATGACCGGCACCCACGTCGGCTGCGAGCACGGCGTCTGCGGAGCCTGCACGATCCTGGTCGACGGAGCACCGACGCGCGCCTGCCTGATCTTCGCCGTCTCCGCTGTCGACGCCGAGATCACGACCGTCGAGGGGCTGACCAACGAGGACGGCTCGCTCGGCCCGGTGCAGCAGGCGTTCGCCGAGTGCCACGGCCTGCAGTGCGGCTTCTGCACGCCCGGCTTCCTCACCACGATCACGGCGGGACTGCGCGAGAACCCGACGCCCTCGCACGACGAGGCGCGCGACATGATCGCCGGCAACCTGTGTCGCTGCACCGGCTACCAGAACATCGTCAAGGCCGTGGAGCGCGCCGCGGAGCTGGCCGGTCCTGTCGAGGCCCTCGCACCCGAGACGGGGCGGTGATCGCATGACCACCAAGCTGATGGGCCAGGGGGTCCAGCGGGTCGAGGACCAGCGGTTCCTGCGCGGCCAGGGCCGCTACGTCGACGACGTCGCCGTCGGCGCCGAGACGCTGCACGCCGCCGTGCTCCGCTCCCCGCACGCGCACGCCAGGATCGTCGACATCGACGTGACCGACGTGCTCGACGTCGAGGGCGTGCACGCCGTCTACACCTACGACGACCTGACCGGCCCGATGGCCGAGCCCCTGCCCCTGCTGATCCCGCACCCGGCGCTCACCCACGGCCGCACCCAGCACGCGCTGGCGAAGGACGAGGTCAACTACGTCGGCGAGGCGATCGCCTTCGTCGTCGCGGACGACCGCTACATCGCCGAGGACGCCGTCTCGCGGATCCGCGTCGACTACGACTTCCTGCCACCCGTCGTCGGTGTCGAGGCGGCTCGGGCAGCGACCCGGCTCGTCCATGACGACGTGCCCGGCAACGTCGGTGCCCGGATGGAGCAGACCGTCGGTGACGCACCGGCCGCGATCGCGGGCGCACCGCACCGGCTCGAGCTCGACCTGACGATCGAGCGCAGCGCCTGCATGCCCATGGAGGGCCGCGGCACCGTGGCCAGGTGGGACGCCGACCTCGGTCGGCTCGTGGTGTGGACGTCGACCCAGAGCTCGACCGGCGTGCGCGCCGCGGTCGCGGTGAAGATGGGCCTCGACCTCGGCCAGGTCGACGTCGTCACCCCCGACGTGGGCGGGGGCTTCGGCGTGAAGATCAACCACCCGTGGCCCGAGGAGCTGCTGGTCCCGATGGCGGCCCGGTCCCTGGGCCGCACGGTGAAGTTCACCGAGGATCGGCGCGAGCACTTCATCTCCTCGGCGCACGAGCGCGGGCAGATGCAGCACATCGAGGTCGGCTTCGACGACGACGGGCGGCTCATCGGCCTCGACGTCGAGTTCTGGCACGACCACGGCGCGTTCACGCCGTACGGCCTGATCGTCCCGATCATCACCTCGACGCAGCTGCTCGGCCCCTACAAGCCGCAGAACTACCGCGTCGTCTTCGAGTCGCTCTACACCAACACCGTGATGGTCACGCCCTACCGCGGCGCCGGGCGTCCGCAGGGCTGCTACGCGATGGAGCGGACCATGGACGCGATCGCGGACTACCTCGGCAAGGACCGCGCCGACGTGCGGTCGGTGAACTTCATCCAGCCCGACGAGTTCCCCTACGACCAGGGGCTGATCTTCCAGGACGGCCGCGAGCTGGAGTACGACTCCGGCGACTACCCGGCGTCCCTGGAGAAGATCAAGGCGCTGGTCGGGTGGGACGAGTTCCCCGCCTTCCAGGCCGAGATGGCGGCTCAGGGCCGCTCGGTCGGCATCGGTTTGGCCTGCTACGTCGAGGGCACCGGCGTCGGGCCCTACGAGGGCGCGCACGTGCACATCGAGACCTCCGGCAGGGTCAAGGTCGCCACCGGTCTGACGACGCAGGGCCAGGGGCACGCGACGGTCTTCGCCCAGCTGGTGGCCGACGAGCTCGGCTGCAGGTTCGAGGACGTCGAGGTCGTCACCGGCGACACCCGCCGGATGCCGTACGCCGTGGGCACCTTCGCCTCCCGCGCAGCGGTGATGAGCGGCTCGGCGATCCACCTGGCGGCCAAGCGCGCGAAGGAGAAGGTCCTCAAGATCGCGGCCGAGGCGCTCGAGGCCGACGAGGCCGACCTGGAGATCGCCGACGGGGTGGTCTCGGTGAAGGGGTCGCCCGGCAGCTCGATCGACCTCGGGACCGTCTCGGTGCTCTCGAACCCGCTGCGCTACGCCTTCGATGAGGCGTCCAAGGCGGCGACCCAGTTCTCGGTCGGTGATCCCGGCAAGCCGCCGGTGGCCGAGGACGACGAGCCCGGGCTGGAGGGCAAGGACTTCTACTCGCCCGAGCGCGCGACGTTCGCCTCCGGGATGCACGCCGTGATCGTCGAGACCCACCCGGAGACGGCGGAGATCACGATCCTGAAGTACGCCGTGGTCCATGACTGCGGCCACCTGATCAACCCGATGATCGTCGAGGGACAGATCCACGGCGGCGTCGCCCAGGGCATCGGGGGAGCGCTCTACGAGCGGATGGCCTACGACGAGTCCGGGCAGCTGCTCAACGCGTCGTTCATGGACTTCCTGATGCCCTACGTCACGGAGATCCCCGACGGCATCGACATCGACCACCTCGAGACGCCGTCCCCGCTGAACCCGCTCGGCATCAAGGGCGCCGGCGAGGCCGGGGTCATCCCGTCGGCCGCGGTCTTCGCCGCGGCGATCGAGGACGCCGAGAAGGTCGAGCGTCCGGGCGTGCGGATCACCGCGATGCCGATCTCTCCGTCCGACCTGTTCACCATTCGTCAATCCGAGGGCCAGGTGCACTCATGAAGATCAACGGTTCCAACGTCGTCTCCTACCCGGTCGAGATGGTCTGGGACGCGCTGCTCGACCCGCGCGTCCTGGTCGCCACCATCCCTGGCTGTGAGCGGCTCGTGGAGTCCGGCGAGAACGCCTACGACATGACCGTCACGGCGGGAGTCGCGGCGATCAAGGGCACCTACCAGGGCTCGTGCACGCTCTCGGACCTCGAGAAGCACCAGTCGCTGGTGATGCGGCTGACCGGCGCCGGGGCCCCGGGGACGATCGACGCGACCGTGCAGGTCTACTTCGGCGAGGCAGAGCCGGGCGTCACGAAGATCGACTACGAGGCCGACGCGGTCGTCGGCGGCATGGTCGGCGGGGTCGGGCAGCGGATGCTCACCAGCGTCTCCAAGCGGATGGCCGGTGAGTTCTTCGGCAACGTCGCCCAGGCGATCGCCCAGGGCCCGGATCCGTCGGGTCCCGACCTCCAGGTCGTGCCGACCGACTCGGCCCAGCCCGCAGCCGCGGGCGCGCAGGTCTTCACCGCACCCGCCACCGGCGGCGCCGGAGTGTCGTCCCACGACGACTTCCTCAAGGGCATCGCGGTGGGCGCCGGACTGGTGCTGGTGGGCGTGATCGCGGGATCGGTCTTCGGGCGCCGGCAGTGAGCGGCGTGCGGACCCGGGGCCAGCACCGATGAGCATCAGCGCCGACTCGACCGCGCGCGACCAGGCCGCCGCCGTACGCCGTCGCGAGATCTCCGCCCGGGAGCTGCTCGACCTGCACCTGGCTCGCATCGGCGAGCGCAACCCGCAGCTCAACGCGATCGTCTCCCTCGACGAGGAGCGCGCCCGTGCGGGCGCGGCCGCCGCCGACGAGGCGCTGGCGTCCGGCGCCGAGGTCGGCCCGCTGCACGGTCTGCCGCACGCGTTCAAGGACACCCACGCGGTGGCCGGCTGGCGCACGACCTACGGCTCGCCGTTGTATGCCGAGCACGTGCCGAGCACCGATGAGCTGCTCGTCGAGCGCGTCCGACGCGCCGGTGCGGTCGTGATCGGCAAGACCAACGTGCCGGAGTTCGCGGCCGGGTCGCACACCTTCAACCCGGTCTTCGGCACCACCCTCAACCCCGTCGACCCCACCCGGTCGGCCGGCGGGTCGAGCGGTGGTGCGGCCTGCGCCCTCGCCGCCGGGATGGTGCCGCTGGCGGACGGCTCCGACATGGGCGGATCACTGCGCAACCCGGCGTCGTTCTGCGGCGTCGTCGGTCTCCGGCCGAGCCTCGGCCGGGTCCCGGAGTGGCCGCTCTACAACCAGTGGGAGACGACCTCGGTCGGCGGTCCGATGGCCCGCAACGTCGGTGACCTGGCGCTGCTGCTCTCCGTCCTCGCCGGGCCCGACCCCCGCGCGCCGCACGCCCTCGGTGACCCGGGCGCCGCCTTCGCGCCGCCGGTCGCCGGCTCCCTCGCCGGCGTGCGGGTAGCGCTCTCGACGGACCTCGGCGGGGCGTTCGAGGTCGACGACGAGGTCGCCGCGATCGTCGCGTCGTCGGCGTCCACGTTCGCCGACGCGGGCGCATCCGTCGCGGACGCCCATCCCGACCTCGCCGAGGCCGATGACACCTTCCGCGCCCTGCGCGCCTGGCACCTGCACGCCAAGCTCGGAGCGACCCTCGCCGCCCACCCCGGCGCGCTCAAGAGCTCCCTGGCCGACAACATCCGGCTCGGCGAGACCCTCAGCGGCGCCGACGTCGCGCGCGCCTACACCCAGCGCACCACCCTCTCCGAGCGGATGCGCGGCTTCTTCGGGGAGCACGACGTGCTGGTGCTCCCGGTCTCGCAGGTGCCGCCGTTCCCGGCCGACCAGGAGTTCCCGACCGCCATCAACGGGCGGCCGATGGAGACCTACCTCGACTGGATGCGGGCGGCCTACCTGATCACCGTCACCGGCTGTCCGGCGATCTCGGTGCCCTTCGGCACCACCGCCGACGGACTGCCGGTGGGCGTGCAGATCGTCGCCGCCCACGGGCGGGACCGGTTCCTGCTCGAGGTGGCTGCGGCGTTCGAGTCGGCCCGCGCCTGAGCGGGTAGGACACCCGCGGGGCGGACGTCGCCGCCGCGGTGCCTCCTGCGGCCCGGCGGCGCAGGTCGCCCTACGAGTCGGCGGCGCACCCGGACGGGGCCGCGGTCTCGTGCGATGCGTCGACGGGTCCGCAACCACAGCTCTCGCCGCGCCAGGCCGCGACGCCCTCGCGGACCGCGACCGCGGCGATGACGAGGCCGGCGAGGGGATCGGCCCAGGACCAGCCGAGGGTGGCGTTGAGGACGAGCCCGGCGAGCAGCACCGCCGACAGATAGGTGCACAGCAGGGTCTGGGTGGAGTCGGCGACCACGGCGTCCGAGCCGAGCGCGCGTCCGGTGCGCCGTTGGGCCCAGGACAGGAACGGCATCAGCACCAGCGACACGGCGGCCAGCACGATGCCGACGATCGACGTCTCCGGGTCGTGACCGGTCATCAGCGCCCGTACGGACTCGACCGACACGTAGGCGGCGAGACCGAAGAACGACAGGGCCATCAGTCGCAGGGCGGTGCGTTCGCGAGACTCCGGCAGCGGGTGTCGGAACTGCCACAGGATGATCAGGCCCGAGGACACCTCGACGATCGAGTCGAGCCCGAAGCCGACCAGCGCCACCGACCCGGCGACGACCCCGGCGGTGATGGCGATGACGGCCTCGATGCCGTTGTAGGCCACCGATGCTCCGGCGAGGAGCTGCGCGCGTCGCCCGTACCGGGCGCGGTCCTCGGGGCTGACGGCGGTGCCGTGGTGGTGCTGGGTGGTCGTCATCGGGTGGCCTCGCTCGCGGGCTGGTCGGAGTGCGGGGACGGCAGGGCCGCGGCTCCGTAGGTGGGACACAGGGCGACCGCCTCGCCGGTGGCAGCGAGGAGCCGTTCGGCCGCCGTCCACAGGTCGTTGAGCGCGTCGGCGTGGTTGAGGGAGTAGACCGTCGCGCGACCCTCGGCCCGAGCGGAGACCAAGCCGCAGTCGCGCAGGCAGGCGAGGTGCTGGGAGACCGTGGACTGCGCGAGCCCGAGATGCGCGGTGAGGTCGACGACGCGGTGCTCCCCGAGCGAGAGGTGACGCAGGATCGAGATGCGGGAGGGGTCGGAGAATCCGTGGAAGAGACAGGCCGCCGCGCTCAGGGCCCCCGCGTCGGGGTGGTCGCGCCCTCCCGTATTCATCGTCATATGGCGATGTTAACGCCTGGCGAGGATGGTTCGTCAACCCGGAGCATCGCCGGCCGGCCGCCCGTCAGCAGATCGGTGCGGACGCTCACCGCCGGTCCGGGATGCCGAGCTCAACCGACCAGCGCGTGGTGGCGCCCGATCGGGAGCACCATCGGCTTGCCGGACACCGGGTCCGCCACGACCTGGCTCTCCATGCCGAACACGTCCCGCACGACCTCGGTGGTCAGCACCAGCTCGGGTGACCCGGCCGCGTGGAGCCGACCGTCGCACACGGCGATCAGGTGATCGGCGTAGCGCGCCGCGAGGTTGAGGTCGTGCAGCACCATCACGATCGTCGTGCCGCGCTCCCGGTTGAGGTCGGTGAGCAGGTCCAGCACGTCCACCTGGTGACTGACGTCGAGGAACGTCGTGGGCTCGTCGAGCAGCAGGATGTCGGTGTGCTGCGCGAGCGCCATCGCGATCCACGTGCGCTGACGCTGTCCGCCGGACAGCTCGTCGACGGGGCGGTCGGCCAGCTCGAGCGTGTCGGTCATCCGCAGCGCCTCGGTGACGGCTCGCTCGTCGTCCGCCGTCCACCGTGACAGCACCCGCTGATGCGGATTGCGGCCGCGGGAGACGAGGTCGGCGACGACGATGCCCTCCGGCGCGATCGGGGACTGGGGGAGCAGGCCCAGGGTGCGCGCGACCTGCTTGCTGGGCAGCCGGTGCAGGTCCTTGCCGTCGAGCACGACCCGTCCCTCGCGCGGCGCCAGCAGCCGCGACATCGCCCGCAGCAGGGTCGACTTGCCGCAGGCGTTGGCGCCGACGATGGCGGTGATCCGGCCCTGGGGCACGGCGAGGTCGAAGTGGTCGACGACCACCCGTTCGCCGTACGCGAGGGTGACCCCCTCGACCTGGAGTGAGTGCTGATCGGTCATAGCGAGCCTCCGGCGCGGTTGGTGCGGACGAGCAGGTAGAGCAGGAACGGCGCACCGAGCGCGCCGGTGATCACGCCGACCGGGTAGCGGTTGTCGAAGGCGAACTGGCCGACCAGGTCGGCGCTGAGCACCAGGAGGGCGCCGACCAGGGCGGCCGGGACCATCAGGGATGCACCGCCGCCGATGATGCGGGCGGCGATCGGACCGGACAGGAACGCCACGAAGGCGATCGGGCCGGCGGCGGCGGTCGCGAAGGAGATCAGCACCACCGCGGCGAGGATGGCGACCACCCGGGTGCGCTCGACCCGGACCCCGAGCGCCGTCGCCGAGTCGTCGCCCTGCTGCAGGAGGGCGAGACCACGAGCCTGGCCGAGCAGCACCGGCACGGCGACGAGCATCGCGACGGACAGCGGTCGGATCTCGTCCCACGAGGCGTTGTTGAGGCTGCCGGACAGCCACCGCATCGCGGCCTGGACGTCCAGGACGGCGCTCCGCATGAGCACGTAGGCGACCACGCTGTCGAGCATGGCGGCCACGCCGATGCCGATGAGGATCAGCCGCGTGCCGACGACGCCGTCGCGGTAGGCGAGCAGGTAGATCATCATCGCGGTCGCGAGGGCGGCGACGATGGCGAGGAGCGAGACCTGGGCCGCGCCGAGCTCGAGGACGACGATGCCGACGACGGCAGCGGCGCTGGCGCCCGAGCTGATGCCGATGATGTCGGGCGAGGCCAGCGGGTTGCGCAGCATGGTCTGGAAGGTGACCCCGCCGAGACCGAAGGCGGCGCCGGTGAGGACCGCGAGGGTCGAGCGGGGCAGCCGCAGCTCGCCGACGGTGAACGACGCGCCGGGCACGGTCTCGCCGCGCAGCACCGCCCACACCTCGCCGGGGCCGTAGAAGGTGTTGCCGACCATCAGGCTGATGGCGTACACCCCGACGAGCAGCGCGACCAGGAGGAGCAGGACGGTGGCCCGACGGGTGCGCCGGCGCCGACGTCCGCGGGCGACGGCGCCGAGGCTCGCGGGGTCCGTCGCCCGGCCGTTGGAGAGGACGGTCCCGGCACTCACAGGGCACGCACCTTCTGCCGCCGGACGATGGAGATGAAGAACGGCGCACCGATGAGCGCCGTGATGATCCCGACGTCGATCTCCTCGGGCCGGGCGACCACGCGTCCGAGGACGTCGGCGGCGGTGAGCAGGGTCGCGCCGACGAGGGCCGTGAACGGCAGCAGCCACCGGTGGTCGATCCCGATCAGGAGCCGGCACACGTGCGGGACGACCAGGCCGACGAAGGCGATCGGACCCGCGACCGCTGTCGCGGCACCACAGAGGACGACAGCGCCGACGAAGGACAGCAGCCGCGTCATCGCGACGCGCTCGCCGAGGCCGGCGGCGACGTCGTCACCGAGAGCCAGCGCGTTGAGGCCGCGTGCGGCGGCCAGGCAGACGATCGCGCCGAGGAGGAGGAACGGCAGCACCTGCCCGATCCGGCCGTACGTCGCGCCGCCGACGCCGCCGATCTGCCAGTGCCAGTAGGTGTCGATGATGTCGACGCGGGGGAGCAGGACCGCACTGATGAGCGAGCTGAAGGCGGCGGCCGACGCGGCCCCGGCGAGGGCCAGCTTGAGCGGGGTCGCGCCACCGCGGCCGAGCGACCCGATGGCGTAGACGAAGGCGGCCGCGAGGGCCGCACCCGCGATCGCCACCCAGAGGTAGGACGTCGGGGAGGACATCGAGAAGAACGCGATGCCGGTCACGACCGCGAGCGAGGCGCCCGAGGTGATGCCGAGGATCCCCGGGTCCGCGATCGGGTTGCGGGTCACGCCCTGCATGACCGCTCCGGCGACACCGAGGGCGGCGCCCACCAGCATGGCCAGCAGGGTCCGGGGGATGCGCTTCGCGACGGCCGCCTCGCCGATGGTGTCGTGGGCCCCGGCCAGACCGTGGAGCACGTCGGACGGACCGACGATCCGGGCGCCGAACGCCACCGAGGCCACCCCGGCGAGCGCGAGTGCGGCCACGGCCGCCGCCACCCACAGGAGTCGCGTCGTCACCGACCGCCGCTGGGCGGTGGCCGGTGACGACGCGCGCACGTCCGTGATGCTCACTCCTGACCGGCCGCGCCCTCGAGCAGATCGAAGTAGGCGTCGATGCCCCACGGGATCGACAGCGGCGACGGGTTCGCCGAGGCCGCGAGCGGGGTCGACTCCTCCAGGATCGCGATCGATCCGGCCGCGACCGCGGGGATCTTGGACAGCAGGGGGTCCGACTGGATCGTCTCGACCATCTCGCCGTCCGGGTCGCCGTAGGTCACCAGGACGTCGACGTCCTCGAACGCCTCCGGCTTCTCGGCGCTGCGGGTCACGTAGAACTCGTCGGTCTCGGCCGAGGCCTCCTCGACCGTGCCCGGCATGTCCATGCCGACGTCGGCCAGGAAGCCCGGCCGGGTGTCGTGGGTGGTGTAGAAGCCGACCTGGCTCAGGTCGTTGGGGTCGATGTAGGTGAACATGATGCTCTTGCCGGCCAGTGCCGGGTGCGCCTCGTAGGACGCGGCCACCTGGGCGTCGAGGTCCGCGACCAGCTGCTCGCCCTCCGCGGCCAGACCGAGCGCTTCGCTCCCCAGGAGGACCATCTCCTGCACCGAGGCGCCCCAGGCGATGTCGGGGTAGGCGACGACGGGCGCGATCTTGCTCAGGGTGTCGTACTCCTCCTGGGTGATGCCGGAGTAGACCGCCAGGATCACGTCGGGCCGGGTGTCGGCGACGGCCTCGAAGTCGATGCCCTCGGTCTCGTCGAAGAGCACCGGGGTCTCGGCGTCGAGGTCGTCGAGCCGGTCCTCGACCCAGGGCAGGACGCCGTCGTCGTCATCGTCGCCCCAGGTCGCCTTGCTCATCCCGACGGGCACGATGCCGAGAGCGAGCGGCACCTCGTGGTTGGACCACGCGACGGTCGCGACGCGCTCGGGCTGCTCCTCGATGGTGGTCTCGCCGTAGACGTGCTCGACGGTCACCGGGAACGCGTCGGCGGCAGGAGCCTGCGCTGCGTCGGTGGCCGAGGCCGCGGACTCGTCGTCGCTGCCGCACGCGGCGAGGGGCAGGGCCAGGGCGAGGGCCGCGGCGGTCGCGACCAGCAGGCGCGGTGGGCGCATGAGGACTCCTTCGCAGGGGTTAGGTAAGCCAAACCTAACTCACGATTCGAGGCTCGCTCCACCGGGGGCGGGCGCCGTCGGTCGAGCCCAGCGTTGTCCACAGGGGCGGTGGATAACCTGTGAGGGACGGGTCGGAAGCTGTGGACGAATCGCCCCGGGCGGTGGGAAACCAACGACTTTCGGTGGAACTGGGGGAATGTTCGGCGTAGCCCTTGCCCACCCGTTTCCGCAGGGCGTAGAACTGCTCCCACGCCCTCCGGCAACGGGGAGCGGGACAGCTCGGAGACGAGGGTCCATCCGACGCGATCCGGCCTGCCGGAGCGTGTCGCAGCGGCTGGGTGACGGAGCCGCTGGGACCCAGGTCAGAGGAGCTGTCGATCGGGAGCGTCACCGGTACCGGTCACCAGAAGGGCCCTTGCGACTCATACTCGCAAGGGCCCTTCGGCCATTTCTGGGGGTGTCGCCGGCGTCGTCAGGGGCCATCACATCCAGGGCGGCGCGCGGCCCCGATCCCGCTCAGCTGTGGGTATCTGAGCACTTTCTGTGGACAATCGGGTGCCCTTCTGTGGACGACCCGGTGACTTTCGGTGGAACCGAGGGAATGTTCGAGCAAACCCTTGCGCGCACCTCCGAGAAGGCATAGAACTTCTCCCACGCCCTCCGGCAACGGGGAGCGGGACAGCTCGGAGACGAGGGTTCGTACGACGGTTCGCCAGCGTGCTGGAGGACTGTCGAGGCGGCTGGGTGACGAAGCCGCTGGGACCGGAGTCGAGGAGCCGTCGATCGGGAGCGTCACCAGTACCGATCACCACGAAGGGCCCTTGGAACTCATACTTCCGAGGGCCCTTCGGCCATTTCCGTCGCCACCCGCGATGGACGGCAGTCGGCTGACCCGTGGGTAACCAGGAGACTGATCGCGTGGAGATGTACACGGTGGTGCACACGGTCGTCGCGCCGGTCTCGAAGGCGATCTGGCGACCGACGGTCACCGGTCTGGAGAACCTGCCGCTGACGGGGCCGGTGATCATCGCGAGCAACCACGTCAGCTTCGCGGACTCACTCGTCATCCCCATCGTGGCCCCTCGCAAGGTCGCCTTCCTCGCGAAGTCGGACTACTTCACCGGGACCGGGCTCAAGGGCGCCGCCAGCCGGATGTGGTTCTCAGGTCTCGGGATGCTGCCGGTCGACCGTGACGACCCCCGGGCCGCGATCGCCAGCCTCGACACGGCGCTCGAGGTGCTCGGTCGGGGCGAGGCCTTCGGTCTCTACCCCGAGGGCACCCGCTCTCGCGACGGCCGGCTCTACCGCGGCCGCACCGGTGTCGCCCACCTGGCGCTCACCGCCGGCGCCCCCGTCGTGCCCGTGGGGCTGACCGGCACCGAGAAGCTCCAGCCGGTGGGTGCCCGCTTCCCCCGGGTCGTGCCGATCACGGTGCGGTTCGGCGCGCCCATCGAGGTCGCCGGGAGGTACGACGGGGTGCCGCTCGGCAAGGCCCGTCGCCAGGTGACCGACGAGATCATGACCGCGATCCAGGCGCTCTCGGGCCAGGAGGAGGCCGGGATCTACAATGAGCGAGCCCCCGACGCGTAGTGAGGTGCCGATGACCCGCGACTACAGCACGCTCCCGGAGCCGGTCCGGCTCGAGGACACGGTGGCGGAGCAACCCAGCCACGAGCTGGCCGACGCAGTCGCGATCCGCAATCCCGAGCAGCACGCCGCGCTCCGCGACGAGTGACCGCCTGCTGGCAGAGGTTGTCGGAGAACGACGGCTCCGTCGGCAACCTCTGCCGTGGCCCGGCGACGTGGCGCGCCGGTTGAATCGGGGGCGTGCCCACCCACCAGCTCGTCGTCGCGGATGCGACCCTGCGCGCCGCGCCGGACGGCCGTGACGGCCGCTGGCAGATCGGCATCGACGACGGCCGGATCGCGGCCCTCACCCAGGAGCCGCTGAGCGGCCACGAGGAGATCGACGCGGCCGGGGGACTGGTCACCGAGAGCTTCGCCAACGGCCACATGCACCTGGACAAGGTGCACACCCTGGACCGGATCGGCGACGCCGCGCTGACCGCCTACACCTCGGGCGACATGGGCTCGGCGCTGCACTCCATCGAGCTCGCCTCGGCCGTGAAGGCCGACTACGACCGCAGCTGGATCGAGCCCAGCGCCCGTCAGGCCGTGCTCCAGGCGGTGCAGTTCGGCGTGCGGCACGTGCTCGCCTTCGCCGACGTCGACACCAGGGCGCGGCTGGAGGGGGTCATCCCGCTCCTCGCGCTGCGCGAGGAGTTCCGCGGCGTCGTCGACCTCCAGGTGGTGGCGTTCCCCCAGGACGGCCTGCTGTGCGACCCCGGTGCCGAGGAGCTGGTCCGTGAGGCCGTCGAGCTCGGCGCCGACGTGGTCGGTGGGATCCCGTGGATCGAGCACACCGATGCCGAGGCGCGCGAGCACGTGCGCCGGATGTGCGCTCTGGCGGCCGACGCCGGACGGCGGGTCGCGATGCTCGTCGACGACGCGGGCGACCCGAGCCTGCGCACCACCGAGATGCTCGCCGAGGCGATGCTCGAGCACGGGCTCGAGGGTCGAGGCGTCGCCAACCACGCCCGCGCCATCGGCCTCTACGCCCGCCCGAGCCTCGAGCGCCTCGTCGGGCTCGCCAAGCGGGCCGGCCTCGGCTTCGTCAGTGACCCGCACACCGGCTCCCTGCACCTGCCGGTCCGCGAGCTGACCGCGATGGGGGTGCCGGTCGCGCTCGGCCAGGACGACATCGAGGACGCCTACTACCCCTTCGGCCGCCACAACATGACCGAGATCGCGTTCCTCGCCGCCCATGCGCTCGAGGCGCTCGACGCCGCCGGCATCGACCTCGTGTACGACGCCGTCACCACCACGGCGGCCGACGTCCTCGGGGTGGTCGGCCACCGCCTCGTCGAGGGCGGCAACGCCGACCTCGTCGTGCACCACCACCCGACCCTGCGCGAGGTCCTCGCGCACCACGACGCACCGGCGCACGTCGTGGCGTCGGGCAGGCTGGTCGCGAGCTCGACCAGCACCACGACGTACCACCTGACCAACCTCGGAGGAGACCAGTCATGACCCGGAGGATCCGGATCGGCATCGACACAGGGGGCACGTTCACCGACGTCGTCGCCTTCGACGAGGACTCAGGCGAGCTCGTCACCACCAAGACACCCTCGACGCCGAGCAACCCGGCCGACGGCTTCCTCGCCGGCATCGACAAGGTGCTCGACCTGCTCGGCGCGACCGGGGCGGACCTCGACGCGGTCAGCCACGGCACCACGGTGGCGACCAACCAGCTGCTCGAGGGCAAGGTCGACCGTCTCGGGTTCATCACCAACACCGGCTACGAGGCGATGCTCGAGATCGCCCGCCAGTCGGTCCCCGACGGCTACGGCAACTCCTACTTCTGGGTGAAGCCGGACCGGATCGTGCCGCGCAACCTCGTGAAGGGCGTCGAGGGGCGTCTCGACGTGAACGGCGAGGAGGTGCGCCCCTTCGACGAGGAGGGCGCGCGGGCGGTGGCGCGCTGGTTCAAGTCCCAGGGCATCACCACCCTCGGGGTCTGCTTCCTGCACGCCTACGCCAACCCGGTCCACGAGGAGCGGATGCGCGCGGTGCTCGCCGAGGAGCACCCGGACGCGGTCGTGTCGCTGTCGAGCGAGGTGCTGCGCGAGTACCGCGAGTACGAGCGCGCGATGACCACCCTCGTCGACGCCGCGGTGAAGCCCCGGCTCTCGGCCTACGTCAACAACATCAAGAGCCGGCTCACGTCGTACGACGACCGGACGATCCCGTTCTACGTGATGAAGTCCAACGGCGGCGTGCTGTCGGCCGACGAGGTCGTGCACCAGCCGATCACGACCGTCCTGTCCGGCCCGGCCGCGGGCGCGCTCGGCGCGGCGCTCATCGCTCAGGTCGCCGGGTTCGACCGGGTGCTGACCTCCGACGGCGGCGGTACGTCGACGGACGTCTCCGTCGTCATCGACGGCGAGCCGACGCTGACGACCGAGGGGTCGGTCGGCGCGTTCCCGTCGAAGATCCCGATGATCGACGTGGTCACGGTGGGGGCAGGCGGTGGCTCGATCGCGTGGCTCTCTCCCGAGGGCACGCTCAAGGTGGGCCCGCACTCGGCGGGCGCCGACCCGGGTCCGATCTGCTACGGCAAGGGCGGCACGGAGGTCACGATCACCGACGCGCACGTCGTGCTCGGCCGGATCCCCCCGCACCTGCTGGGCGGGGAGATCCCGCTCGACGTCGATGCGGCCCGCGCCGGCGTCGAGGCGCTCGCCAAGGACCTCGGGCTGAGCCCGGAGGCCTGCGCGTCCGGGGTCCTGGAGATCTCCGCCTGGAACCAGGCCAACGCGCTGCGCCAGGTCACGGTCAAGCGCGGCCTCGACGTCCGTGACTTCGCGCTGACCACCTTCGGCGGATCCGGCTCGCTGCTGCTGTGCCGGCTGATGGACGTGCTCGGCGTCCCCACCGTGCTGGTGCCGCCGAACCCCGGCAACGTGTCGGCGTTCGGCCTGCTCACCGTCGACGTCAAGAACGACTACGTGCAGACCCACGTCGCGCTGGCCGACACCCTCGACGCCGCCGCGGTCACCGCGATCTACGACGACCTCGCCGCCCAGGCGGCGGTCGCTCTGGCCAAGGAGGGCTTCGACGAGGGCGAGCACCAGTTCGTCCGCACCGCCGACCTGCGCTACTTCGGGCAGGCCTTCGAGGTGCGGGTGCCGGTCGGGCCGGGCCAGCTGGACCCCGAGGCCGTCGCCGACGCGTTCCATGCCGAGCACCGCGCGCTCTACGGCTACGACTTCTCCACCGACCCGACCCAGCAGGTCGAGTGGGTCAACCTCCGGGTCTCGGGCATCGGCCCGATCCGCCGCCCGGAGATCAACCGGGTCCCGGTGGTCGAGCCGGTCGAGACCCCCACGGCCCAGAACCGGCGCCAGGTCTGCTTCGACGCGAGCCAGGGCTATGTCGACACGCCTGTGCTGTGGCGCACCGACCTCCCACCCGGGACCACCATCGAGGGACCGGTGATCATCGAGGAGTTCGGCTCCACGGTGCCGGTGCACCCCGGATTCGGCGTCCGCGTCGACGAGTTCTTGAACCTGATCGTCACGAGGAGCGACCGATGAGCCACCGCGCCCCCACCCAGTTCCCGTTCGGCCACCTGACCGACGACGCCGGAGCGAGCGCCGACCCGGTGCTCGTCGAGATCGTCCAGGGCTCCCTGGCGAGCGTCGAGATGGAGGTCGAGACCGCGATCGGCCGCACCAGCCGCAGCCCGATGATCCGCGACGCACACGACTTCCGCGCCGGCATCCACGACCGGCTGCTGCGCAAGCTCACGGGGCGGTCCTACTCCGCGCTCGTGCACCCGATCGCGCGCGACTTCCCGATCGAGGAGATGCGCGAGGGTGACGTCTTCTTCCACAACGACGTCTACCGCTCCGAGGGCGGCATCGGACACCTGCCCGACCTCTGCGTGACCGTCCCGGTGTTCGCCGGGCCGCAGGACGCACGCCGGGTCGTCGCCTTCGTCCAGGCCTTCGGACACCACGACGACATCGGCGGCGCCGTGCCCGGCTCGATGCCCTCCAACGCCACCAGCGTCTTCGAGGAGGGCCTGATGGTCCCCCCGATCCGGCTCTGGGACGCCGGCGTTCCGAACCGGGCGGCGCTGAGCATCATGACCCGCAACTCGCGGATGCCCGACTCGCTCGCCGCCGACCTGGACGCCGAGTGCTCGGCCTGCCTGATGGGCGCCCGCCGGCTCGGCGAGCTCTTCGACCGCTACGGCGTCGAGACGGTGGAGTCGTGCTTCGACGCGATCATCAGCCGCACCACGGAGACCTACCGTCGCGAGATCCTCAGCCAGATCCCCGTCGGGTCGTGGACCTGGGAGGACTACGCCGAGCACGACGGCGTCGACGAGCCGCAGCTGCACACGCAGCGGATCACGCTGACCCGCACCCCGGCCGACGACCCCGAGGGAGAGCGGCTGATCCTGGACTTCGACGGCACCAGTCCGCAGGCCAAGGGCCCGATCAACCACTGCGGCGACTACAGCGACGGTGTCTTCCTCAAGAAGTGGCTGGCACCGATCCTGCGCAACCTCGCCAAGGACCCCGAGCGGATGGCGGAGCTCGACGTCAACGAGGGCATCGTGCCGTTGATCGAGATGCGTTTCCCGCCTCCGGGGACCCTGCTGACGCCGGTCTTCCCGGCGCCGACCAACGCCCGGACGTTCGTGATCCTGCGGCTGCTGGGCGTGCTGGCCGGGGTGCTGGCCAAGGCCACCGGTGGCCGCATGCCCGCCGACCAGGAGACGATCCGCTACACCGGCGTCTACGGCACCGACGCCAACGGCGAGTCCTACCTCATGCGCGAGGTGCTCGGCGGCGGCTCCGGCGGGCGGTACTACGCCGACGGCGAGGACACCATCCACGTGGTGCCCGACTCGCGCAACCTGCCGAGCGAGTTCACCGAGTCGCGGTTCCCGTTCCGGGTCGAGCGCCTGGGCC
>JBAWHI010000545.1:0-1646 GCA_049593675.1 Nocardioides sp. | reverse complement strand
GCCGACCGCGCGGGTGGTCCGGTCGTCTAGGCTGGTCGACGATGAGCGCCGAGGACTACTGCGACCTGTGCGACCTACCGAGGTCGACCTGCATCCACGGCAACCCGCCGGCTCCTCCGCCGCCGCGTGCGACCGCCCGCACCGCCCCACGGGCCGCGGCGCCGCGAGCGAGCAAGCCGGTGGTGAAGAAGGCCGCGCCGACCCGCTCGGTCCCGCGCAAGTGGACCCCGCCCGACGCCTTCGCCCCCAACATCCTCGCCGTCCTGGACGAGGCCGGCGGGAGGCTCGAGCAGGAGGAGCTCTTCCGCGTCCTCGAGGAGCGGATGGGCGAGCGCCTCACCGACGCCGACCGCGGCACCACCCCCGAGGGCGAGTTGCGGTGGCGCTACGCCGCGCGGCGGGCCCGACAGGCGCTGATCGCCGAGGGGCGGATGACCAAGGGCCAGCCCGGGATCTGGGCGCTGGCATGACGCAGCCACCCGTCGAGCACAACGTCCTCGGCGGGGAGCTCGAGCCGTGCGGCATCGACCCGGTGACGGGGTTCTACCGCGATGGGTCGTGCCGGTGCGGTCCGCAGGACGTCGGGCTGCATGCGGTGTGTGCGGTGATGACGCCGGAGTTCCTCGCTCACCAGCAGTCGGTCGGCAACGACCTGAGCACGCCGCGACCCGAGTACCGGTTCGCGGGCCTGCACCCGGGCGACCGGTGGTGCGTCGTCGCGGCCCGCTGGCTGCAGGCCTACGAGGACGGTGCCGCCGCCCCCGTCGTCCTCGCCTCCACGAGCGAGCGGGCGCTGCAGATCGTGCCGTTGCGAGCCCTCGAGGAGCACTCCGTCGACGTGCCCGGAGACCCGGGCTCCCTGCTCTGAGGTCGGGGCGGTCTCACGGCACCACCGAGCACCCCGACGGCAGCGGCCGGCGGCCCGTCAGCGCGAGGAGCGCCTCGGCCCCGAAGCCGAGCTGGAGGGCGCTGACGGTGGCGATGTCGAGGGCCTGGGCGAGGGCCGACGGCGCCGGCGTGAACGGCAGGTCGGCGGCGGTGGCGATGTCGAGGGAGTGCACCACGAGCTCGAAGGTGCGGGTCGGCAGGTAGTCGCTGACCCGCATCCCGCCGCCCGCGGTCTCGATGACCGGGTCCGAGCCGGCCAGCCCGTCGAGGGCGGCGACCGCCGCGGCGTACGACGCCCGGAGCACCGTCAGCGGATCGTCGCCGAGCGCGGCGCCGGCCTCGACCCCTCGTCGGGCGATCGCCCCGCTGGCGTCGGCCGCGACCAGCCTGCTGACCAGCGCGAAGTAGGCGGCGGGGGACTCCGCGGCCACCGTCGTGGCCCGGGTCCCCAGGTAGGTCGTGACCGTCAGGAACGACCGGCCGGTGTGGCCGATCAGGGCCCGCAGGTCCCACTCGCCCAGCCCCGGATCGGCGTAGCGCTCGACCGGCACCCGGGCGACCAGGTCGAGGAAGGCGCCGGCGGCGGCGTCGAAGGAGCTGCGGCTGTCCATGGCGACATCCTTTTCCGGTGTGAGGGTTGACACAACCGGGACCGCTCTTGCTACGTTCATGAAACCGGTTCCTGAAACCGGTTACACAGACAGTCGGCAGATCTCGGGAGGTGACGCCGTGCGGGCCACGATCCGCGACGTCGCGCG
>JBAWHI010000544.1:0-7222 GCA_049593675.1 Nocardioides sp. | reverse complement strand
TCAACCCGATCCCGTTCGTCACCTACGCCCCCGGTGGTGACGGGGTGCCGCGCTCGGTCGCCGACTTCACCTACGGCTACGCGCAGGCGCTCGCCGACCACGTCGTGCGCCCCGTGCTCTTCCTGGCCTACTCGGGTGAGATGCAGTGGCGCACCCGCGCCGGCGACGAGATCGCCGCCCGGCTCGGGGAGCCCCTCACCAAGGACCTGACCGCTCAGGCGTTGCGGACCGCCCTCGACCCCACCGGCTCCTGGATGCCCGCCGTGCTCGCCGCTGCCGACAAGCGGCTCTCGGAGGTGCGCCGGCACGTGCCCGACGCCGGTGGCCTCGTGATCGCGAGCGACCAGGACTCCGCGCGCGCCTACGCCAAGCTGCTCAAGCAGATCTCCGGCGAGCCGGCGACCGTCGTCCTCTCCGACGAGAAGCTGGCCTCGAAGCGGATCGCGGAGTTCACCACCAACGACCGGCGCTGGATGGTCGCGGTCCGGATGGTGTCCGAGGGCGTCGACGTGCCCCGACTCGCGGTCGGCGTGTATGCGACGACCACCTCGACGCCGCTGTTCTTCGCCCAGGCCGTCGGGCGCTTCGTGCGCGCCCGGACCCGGGGTGAGTCGGCGTCGGTGTTCCTCCCCTCGGTGCCGTCGCTGCTCGGCCACGCCTCCGAGATGGAGGTCGAGCGCGACCACGTCCTGGGCCGCAAGATCACCGACGAGGGCGACCTCTTCGCCGCCGAGAACGAGCTGCTGGCCCAGGCCAACGCCGGCGAGACCGCGTCCGCCGAGCTGGAGATGTCCTTCGAGGCGCTCGGCTCGGAGGCGCGCTTCGACCGGGTCCTCTACGACGGGGGCGAGTTCGGCCACTCCGGCGAGGTGCACGTCGGCTCGGACGAGGAGATGGACTTCCTCGGCATCCCCGGGCTGCTCGAGCCCGACCAGATGCGCGAGCTGCTGCACCACCGTCAGAGCGAGCGCGCGAAGAAGCAGAAGGCCGCCCGCACCGAGCAGGCGGCGGACTCGCTGGCCGAGGTCTCGACCCACGAACAGCTCGCGGTCCTGCGCCGCGAGCTCAACGGGCTCGTCGCCGCCTGGCACCACCGCACCGGACAGGCGCACGGCATCACCCATGCCGCGCTGCGCAAGGAGTGCGGCGGGCCGGCCGCGGCGGTGGCGACCGGGGAGCAGCTGCACGCCCGGATCGACCGGATCCGCGAGTGGGCGCTGCGCAAGACCAGCTGACGCAACTCTAGACTCGACGCGTGCCGGCCGAGACCTCGCAGACGCTGGACCGGGGACTGCGCGTCCTCGACGTCCTCGCCTCGTCCCCGGACGGGCTGACCATCACCGAGCTGGCCGCGCGGCTCGAGGTCAACCGCACGGTCGTCTACCGGCTGGTGAGCACGCTCGAGCAGCACGCGCTGATCCGTCGCGACCCGCGCGGTCGCCTGCACGTCGGGCTCGGGGTCCTGCGGCTGGCCTCGGCCGTGCAGCCGGTGGTCCGCGATCTCGCGGTCCCGGTGCTGCGCGACCTGGCCGAGGCGGTGGGCTGCACCGCGCACCTGACCGTGCTCGACGGCGAGGAGGCGCTCGCCCTGGCGGTGGTGGAGCCGTCGTGGACCGACTTCCATGTCGGCTACCGGGTCGGGTCCCGTCACCCGCTCGATCGCGGGGCCGCAGGCCGGGCCCTCCTCCTGGGCCACGAGCCGGCCTCGGCCGCGACGGCGTACGCCCTCACGACCGGGGAGCTCCAGCCCGGTGCCCGCGGCCTCGCGGCGCCGGTGCTCGGGGTGGACGGCCTCTCCGCCAGCGTCGGCATCGTCACCCTGACCGACATCGACGTCGACCGGGTCGCTCCGCAGGTGCTGGCGGCCGCGGCCGAGGTCGCCTCGCGGCTGTCCTGAGCTCAGGCCAGGTAGCGGACCTCGACCGTGTCGATGGTGCCCTCGAACGGGAAGGGCGCCCGGTCGTAGTAGTCCAACGAGACCGGACTGCCCAGGCAGGTGCCGATGTCGAGGCAGTCGTTGGCGGTGAAGAGCAGCGGTGCGCTGACCGGGACGGTCCCCGACATGACCGGCGCTCCGTCGGCGGTGACCGTGACGGTGAGCGGACCGCCGGGCCTCGGCTCGACGTACTCCGTGCGCACCTCGATCCGGGTGCGTCCGGCCGGCAGTGGCTGCTCGGCGCGGATCTTGGTGCGCGAGATGATGAAGAGGTTGTACTCGTAGCAGAGGTGGCCGTCCTCCACGAAGAGCGTCAGACCGCCGCTGTTCGCGCCGAGCGCGTAGAGCACGCCGTTGGCGCTCTCGGGCAGGACCGCGTCGATCGTGACGGTGTTGGCCCGGTTGCCCAGCGCAGGGGCGCAGAACTCCGGCATCCGCACGATGTCCCCGGAGAAGGTCCACTCGCGGTACGGCGTCGAGATCCGCTGCTCCGGGTGCAGCGCGACGACCCACAGGCCGCCGCCGACGGGGTAGACGCTGTTGCGCGCGGCCTCGATCGCGAAGACCTCCTTGAGCTGCGCCAACTTCTCGGGGTGGGTCTGGGCCAGGTCGTGGGCCTGGGACCAGTCCTCGTCGAGGTGGTAGAGCTCCCACGTGTCCTGGTCGGGCGTCCACTCGTGGATCCCCGGCGGCAGCCCGGGCATCCACGGCGTCCGAGGTCCGAAGGCGGAGGCCATCCACCCGTCGTGGTAGATCGCCCGGCTGCCCATGATCTCGAAGTACTGCGTGCGCAGCCGGCCCTCGGCGTCGGGGTCGTCGAAGGTGTAGGCGAAGCTCGTGCCGTCCAGCGGCTGCTGCTCCACCCCGGCGATCACGCGTGGCGGGGTGATCCCGAGGATCTCGTAGATCGTCGGCACCAGGTCGTTGACGTGGTGGAACTGGCTGCGCGGGCGGCGATCGGGCTCGATGCGGGCCGGCCACCGCACGGCCATCGGGTTGCGGGTGCCGCCGAGGTGGGAGGCGAGCAGCTTGAGGCCCTGGTACGGCGTGCTCCCGGCCCACGCCCAGCCGGCGTGGTACATGTTGTCGACCTTGGGCGAGCCGAGCACGTCCAGGCCGCCGAGCTCCTCGAGCACCGCGATGTGCAGGTCGACGGTCGTGGGGATGCCGTTCTGGGCGAGCAGCTCGCTGATCGTGCCGTTCTGGCCCTCGCCGGAGGAGCCGTTGTCGCCCCAGATGTAGACGACGATGGTGTTGTCCGCGATGCCCTGGTCCTCGAGCTCGTCGAGGATCCGGCCGACCTGGACGTCCACGTGCTCGGCGTACCCGGCCGCGACCTCCATCAGCCGCCGCTGGAAGGGGCGCTGCTCCTCGGGGATGTCCTCCCAGGCGGGCAGGTCGGGGTGGCGCGGGGTCAGCTCGGCGTCCTCCGGGATCCAGCCCTTCTCCTTGGCCCGGGCGAAGACCCGCTCCCGGTAGGCGTCCCAGCCGTCGTCGAACTTGCCGGCGTACCTGTCGGCCCACTCCTTGTTGACGTGGTGCGGCCCGTGCAGGCAGCCACTGGCCCAGTACATGAAGAACGGCTTGTCCTTCTCGAAGGCCCGGTGGCGGCGCATCCAGGCGATCGCGTCGTCGGCGAGGTCCTCGCTGAGGTGGTAGCCCTCCTCCGGCGTCCGCGGCGGCAGCACGGTGGTCGTGTTGCGGACCAGGTTGGGCTCCCACTGCGACGCCTCGCCCGCGAGGAATCCGTAGAAGTACTCGAAGCCCAGGCCGGTCGGCCAGTTGTGGAACGGGCCGGCCGCGGTGGTCTCCTCGGCGGGGGTGTTGTGCCACTTGCCGAACGCCGCGGTCGAGTAGCCGTACTCGGTGAGCACCCGCGGCGCCAGCGCCGTGCTCGGCGGGATGTGGCCGGAGTAGCCGTCCCAGTCGTTGGCGAGCTCGGCGATCTGGCCGTTGCCGATGCGGTGGTGGTTGCGGCCGGTCAGCAGCGACGCCCGCGTGGGGGAGCACATCGCGGTGGTGTGGAAGCGGTTGTAGCCGATGCCCTCGCCGATCACGCGGCTGAGGGCATCGGTGCGCACCTCCCCGCCGAAGGTGTCGGGCAGCCCGGGGCCGGCGTCGTCGATGAGCACGACCACGATGTTGGGGGCGTCGTCGGCGAGTCGCTGGGGTTCCTCTCGGCGCTGATAGGTCGACTCCTGCATCGTGCGGCCCGGCGTCGACGCCGACGGCGTCGGCGGGAAGGGCAGCACCGGGTGCTCAGGCAGCTGGCGGAACTCCATCTCGGGCCTCCTCCGGCCTCCCGGCTCAGTGGCCGGGACTCTGGATCATCTGGCGGCGCTCGTGCTCGTGGGCTCCGCCCTTGCGCTCGAGCGTCGCGCAGGCGTCGGCGATGTCGCGGGCGAGCGTGTCGACGTGCTCGCGGCTGAAGTTCTCCTTCACCAGCGCCCGCATGATCGTCACCTCCTGCGCGTTGGGCGGCAGGGTGTAGGCGGGCACCATCCAGCCCCGCTCGGCCGAGAGCTGCCAGGCGAGGTCGAACTCGTCGAAGCGCTCGTGGTCTCGGAGCCGGAACGCCACCAGGGGCAGCTGCTCCTGGTCGCGCCCGATCAGCTCGAAGCGTCCCATCGCCTCGAGCCGTTCGGCGAGGGCGTGCGCGTTGTCCCGCATCCCTTCCATGATGTAGGTGTAGCCCTCCCGACCGAAGCGGATCAGGTTGTAGTACTGCGCGAGCACCATCGCCGAGCCGGTCGAGAAGTTGAGGGTGAAGGTCGAGTCGGTCTTGCCGAGGTAGTTCTCCTTGAACACCAGGTCCTCGGCCAGGTCGCTGGTCTCGCGGAAGATCAGCCAGCCGATGCCCGGGTAGACCAGGCCGAACTTGTGACCCGACACGTTGATCGAGCGCACCTGCTCCAGGCGGAAGTCCCAGGCGGTGTCGGGGTAGAGGAACGGCCAGACGAAGCCGCCGCTCGCGCCGTCGATGTGCAGCGGTACGTCGAGGTCCTGCTCGCGCTTGAGCCGCACCAGCAGGTCGTTGATGCCGACCACGTCGTCGCGGTGCCCGGTGAAGGTCGTCCCCAGCACGGCGGCGACGCCGATGGTGTTCTCGTCGACGTGGGGCGCGACGTCGTCCGGACCGATCGTGTACTTGCCCTCCTGGAGGGGCACGATCCGCGGCTCGACGTCGAAGTAGCGGCAGAACTTCTCCCACACCACGTGGACGTCGCCGCCGAAGACCAGGTTCGGCCGCTCGGTGGAGGCCCCCGCGGCCTGGCGTCGCTGGCGCCACTTCCACTTCAGGGAGAGGGCGCCGAGCATGATCGCCTCCGAGGAGCCCTGGGTGCGCGCGCCGGTGGTCTCGCCGGGGGCGTGGAACAGGTCGGCGAGCATCCGGATGCAGCGCTGCTCGATCTCGGCCGTGCGGGGGTACTCGGCATGGTCGATGAAGTTGCGGTGCAGGTTCTCGTTGATGATCCTGCGGGCCTGGGGCTCCATCCAGGTCGTCACGAAGGTGGCGAGGTTGCGGCTCGGGTCGCCCTCGAGCGCCATGTCGAGCCCGACCAGGCGCATCGCGTCGTCGCCGGTCATCCCGGTGTCGGGGAAGTTCCGGGTCGGAACCTCCTGGTCGAGGAAGCGGTTGCCGAACAGGGCGGCGGGGTCGGACGGCGGCACGCTCATGTGTGGTTCTCCCAGGGGTCGATGCTGAACCCCCTCACGCTCGCAGCCGCCGGCCCGGTGTGCCATCACCCGGTTCGGGTGTTTCCTGCTTCCGTCGGCGCGAGATCGGCCGCCACGCGGGCCAGCGGACGCACGCGATAGGGGACCTGCGTGGCCAGCGCGATCACGGTGGCGGACCGCACGATCGCCGGGTGCTCGAGGACCAGGTCGATCACGCGCTGCAGGTCGGCGTTCGACCGCGCGACCACGCGCGCCCACAGGTCGCCGGCCCCGGTGATGGTGTGCACCTCGAGCACCTCGGGGATGGCGGCGAGATGGGCGCCGACGACGTCGTGGCCGCCCTGGCTGGTCTCCTGGCGGATCTCGATGGTGAGGAAGGCGGTCACCGGGTAGCCGAGCGCCTCGGGGGACAGGTCGGGCCCCCAACCGGTGATCACCCCGCTGGCGGTGAGCTTGTCGAGCCGGGCCTGCACGGTGCCGCGAGCGACGCCGAGGCGGCGCGAGGCCTCGAGCACGCCCACGCGCGGGTCGGCGGCGAAGAGGTCGATCAATCTGCCATCGAGAGCATCCATGATCCGGCCTTCTCCTGGTCAGGTTGTCCAGTGGTTCCACGTCCAGTTGCACACAATGTCACACCTGGACAGGCTCGGGCCATGACGTTGACACCTGATGAGCTGAAGGCCGACCTGACCCTGGAGCAGCTCAAGGAGCTGGTCGGCCTGGTCGAGTACGACGCCGCCAACGACCCGTTCCCGGTGACCGCGATGGACGCGGTGTGCTTCGTGGTCGGCAACGCGACCCAGACCGCGACCTTCTACCAGCTCGCGCTCGGCATGGAGCTCGAGGCCTACCGGGGCCCCGAGAACGGGCTGCGCGACGCGAAGGTCTTCGTGCTCCGCTCCGGGTCGGCGCGGTTCGTCTTCGCCGGCGGCGTGACCCCGGACAGCCCGCTCCTCGAGCACCACCGCAAGCACGGCGACGGCGTCGTCGACCTCGCGCTCGAGGTGCCCGACGTCGACAAGTGCATCGAGCACGCCCGCTCCGTGGGGGCCACGATCCTCGACGAGCCCTACGACATCTCCGACGAGCACGGCACGGTGCGGATGGCCGCGATCGCGACGTACGGCGAGACCCGGCACAGCCTGGTCGACCGCTCGCGCTACGACGGCCCCTACCTGCCCGGGTTCGTGGCCCGCTCGAGCACCGTGACCCGTCGCGCCGACCACCCCAAGCGGCTCTTCCAGGCGATCGACCACTGCGTCGGCAACGTCGAGATCGGCCACATGGACGAGTGGGTGACCTTCTACAACTCGGTCATGGGCTTCACGAACATGGCCGAGTTCATCGGCGACGACATCGCCACGGACTACTCCGCGCTGATGAGCAAGGTCGTCGCGAGCGGCAACCACCGGGTGAAGTTCCCGCTCAACGAGCCGGCGATCGCGAAGAAGAAGTCGCAGATCGACGAGTACCTCGAGTACTACGACGGCGCCGGCTGCCAGCACATCGCGTTGGCGACCAACGACATCCTGCGCTCGGTCGACATCCTGCGCGACAACGGGATCCAGTTCCTCGACACCCCGGACTCCTACTACGACGACCCCGAGC